>NZ_JAOCDJ010000002.1:0-192882 GCF_029840885.1 Empedobacter sp. GD03861 | reverse complement strand
GTATAAAAAAAATTCTGCTCGATTTTAACCCAAGCAGAATTTTTGAACTTACACACTTTAAGAGACAGTCCTAATAAAAAAGAGAGAATATTTCTCTTTTTTATTCTACTACTACACCTTGTTTTATATATTGTTCTTTAAACTTGTTAGTCCATAATATCCAATTTTCTGATGTGCATTTTTCATCATTAAATTTATCTAATATTTCGACTATTTTAGCCCTATTTATATCTTTTGGAAAATCTGAAATTACATCAAAATTATCTTTATACCATTCCTCATTTAAATAATAATTAAATTTATTAACATCAAAATTTATCTTATAATGTTCATGATATGATGTGGTTGCTGAACTTTGAAAAGTAGTATTCATTATTAATGAATTCAATTTTGAGAAAGCATATTTATTATCAGTATTTTTTTTAGCCCAAACACTAGCGTTTATTAATTGTTCCATTTCGTCAACTTTATTAGAAAGAGTCGACCAAACGTTTAACCAATAATCTCTTTTATATACACCCATTAGCATAGAGTTTAATATCCAGTATTCATTTCTTGATGAATTATCTACTTTTCCTAATCTATATAATAATGAAAAAATCTTAAATTTATTTTTAAGTATACATTCCATAACAAACCTATTACCAAGAAATAAATCTGGTTTGATAAATTGAATATTTCCTACTTCTTCAATAATTTTAGATTTAATTGTTCTGTTTGAAATCCAACCAATCTTTAGCAATGATGAATTTTTATCTTTCATCACTTGATATATAATATCTAAATCTAATTTACCTGTAAACCAAACATCATCTTCAGTAACTAAAACATAGTCAGAAGATTTTTTAACTGTTTCTTTCCAATCTGATATAGGAATATCAAATCCATTTATTAAATCACCTTTTTCTATATTATCTTTAATCGATTGTATTTTCCTATTATAATTTTGAGTCTTTATTATTTCTATATCAGGATACTTGTCAGATATTTTTTTTAAATATTTTTCTGGAGTTCCATCATCTACTACTTTTATTTTAAAAGTTCCTTTAATATTTAAATAAATTGAAAATAAACATCGATCTAAATAATGTGGACGATTGAAGGATTTAATAATAATAGTAATCATTTATTTAATCTTTTGAATTCTCTTTAATAAAAATTTCGAAGCTATATTTCTGATATTTTCATTTTCGAAGATTAATAATCTTAGACTTTTTACGTTAAATATTTTTAGTAAATCTTTATATTCTGATGAATTATATTTTAAAGCAATTTTAAGTATGTATATTTTTTCTTTTAAGGACAAATTCTCTGTTCTATAATTAACCAATTTTTCTAAATTATAATCTAATTCAGATTTATTTTCTTTACGCATCACAAATTGATCTCTTGAAAATTCTAATATTATTCTATTAATTAATTTATTATCAATTCTTGACAAAGAATCATCTAAAACTCTATAATTCAATAAACATTCATCAATATTAGCAAATTTCTTTTTAATAGATAAATGCTGTAAATGAAAATCGAAATCTTCTGCTCCTTTATAATTATCATTATATCTTATATCTGTTTTTCTAAACATCAAGGTTGGATGAAACATAGGGTTATCAATATTAAACCGATTTACAATATCAGAGTGATTATTTAAAGCGTATTTTTTTTTTATGAAATTATTATTTTCATCTATTAAGTTCATTGAACTTCCAACCATAAAAATTGATGGATTATTATTTAAAAATTTAACTTGCTTATCAAATCTATCCAAACTAGCTATATCATCAGCATCCATTCGAGCAATAAAATCACCTCTCGATTCATCTAAACCAATATTCAAATTTTCAACAAACCCCTTAAAACCTTTATTTCTTACCTTTTTTATTAATTTAATTCTATTATCAGAGTATGATTCAATTATCTCTAAAGTTTTATCTTCAGAACAGTCTTCTATGATAATAAATTCAAAATCACTATAGGTCTGATTTAATATTGATTCAATAGAGTCTCTTACATATTTCTCTGCATTATAAACAGACATTACAACCGAAATTCTTGGCTTCATAATAATTTTAAAACTTCTGTTTAATTATTTGTTCTTGCTTATTAACTATGATAGAATTTGCAGGAACATCTTTATGTATTACACAACCTGCACCAATAATGACATTATCACCGATGTTTACTCCTTTTAAAACTATCGTGTTCGATCCTAGCCAACAATTTTTACCTATTATTATCGAGTCTGTTTTAAACTCTTTGTGATAAGTTTGAGAGGTATCATACCGATGGTTATGATCATATAGTTTTACATTCTCACCGAATAGTGTATTTTCTCCAATAACTATACTTTCTAAACAATTAATAGAACAACCGTTATTTAAGAAGACATTATCGCCAATTGTCAAATTTGCATTCTTGCCTAAAACCAAATTAAAATTATTTCGAATATCGATATTTTGTCCAAACGTTGCCGATGAAGTTGAATGAATGATATTTGTTGTGAAGTTTCCTAATTTAAAGTTTTTTCCAATAGAAAGATTAGGATGACTCACAAAACCACTTTTATTAAGTTTAAGCTGAATTTTATTGTTTATTTTTGCAATAATATGCAACATGTTATTTTAGGTTTAGATATACAAATATACCTAAAGTTAATTATTTCTAAAGATGTTATTTAACAATGTAACATATTAACGTAATTTTGAACTACAAAATAAAATACTTAACCAATGAATAACCTACCGCTTATTAGCATTAACATACCTGTCTATAAATGCGAAGATTATATTATCAGATGTTTAGATTCTGTAAAAAATCAATCGTATCAAAATATAGAAATTATTTTAGTTAATGATTGTACGCCTGATAACAGTATTGCAATCATTGAAGAATATATGGTTTCGAATAAGGAATTAAACATTCAATTACATCATCTACCAACCAATCAAGGATTGTCTGTTGTTCGTAATACAGGAATTGATAAATCGACAGGAAAGTATATTTATTTTTTAGACAGTGATGATGATATCACTTCTAATTGTATCGAAAAATTAGTAGAAAATGTACTAATTAATAATACACAAATGGTTATTGCTCAAAATCGATGGATAAATACGTTTGATCAGTCTGTAAAAGATTTTGGGTTTCCTACAAGATCTAAATTAAAAATTTACGATTCAAATACCAGTATTTTTAAAGCATATTGCGGTAAAATGTTCCCAATAACTTCATGGAACAAATTAATTGATTTAGAATTTATTAAAAGAAATAACATTTATTTTGTTCCAGGTTTATATGCACAAGATGAATTATGGATGTTTCATTGCATGGAAAAAATAGATACTTTATCGATCATTGATGACATTACGTATAATTACTATTTACACGCAAATTCTGTTATTTTTAACCGAACAAAAAGAAACTCAGAAAATCATCAAACCATCTTAGAATGGATTGTAAAATCATATAAAAATACAGACGATACCGAACGAAAAAAATTGATAAGAGGCTGGATTATTAACTTTAAAAAATTGATTATTCAAATGCAATGGAAGGTTTTGAAAGATGAAACTTATTTTAAAACAAACTATAATCGCATGAAAAAGGCACCTAGCCTATTACTTTCTGATTATTTAAGTGATGATTTTACAAAACAACAAAAAAAGGAAAATTTATTATTAAATCTTCCTACAAATCTTGGGTTTAAAATTTTTAAGAAACGTTATGAAGGCTAAAGATAGATTTTAGTTTCTTCTTAAAATTTTATTTTTTAGTTGACTTAACATATATTGTACAATAAACTTCATTGGTATTTTATCCAAAATTTGTTCAGTAGTGAAGATTTTATTATGATAAATTAAATGATTTATACTTTCTTTTGATTTTTCTGCTGACACTAATTGATTTAAAATACCATACATATTAACATATCGTTTAAAAAAGGACTGTTCCGTTTCTATCCAACTACCGTCAAAATGATGTATAACATAGTTTTTTGGAATATCTAAACTAAAAGCTGTCGAAGGGAAAACAGCAACATTATCTTTAACCAACTGAAAACTATCACTTAAAGGATTTACATTATATTTTTCAATTAAAAGTTTAGAAAAGATATTTGTATTTGATAATTGTATAAATTCTTTTTGTCTTTCATAATAATTTAGCATATCCTCAACAAAAACATGTTTATTTCTTGCTCCAAAAAAAGCAGAAAAAGGCTTATTAAGCATTTCAAAACCACACACACATTCATAAATTAATAAATCTTCAAATGAAGATGTTACTTCCATATCAGTATCTAAATAAAAACCTCCATATTCATAAACTTTTTGAACACGTATATAATCAGAAACAAATGCCCATTTTTTATTAGCATATGCTTCTCTTACAAAAGCATTGACTGTTAAATTACAATTACTTTCATTCCACTCTTTGATTTCATATTCAGGATTAAAAAATTTCCATGTTTCAATATTCTTTTTTATACTTTCAGTTAGTGGATTACCACCAAACCAACAATAGTGAATTATTTTAGGAATCATTTATTTATAATATTTTTTGATTAAATTATTCAAATACTCTCCTTTATCTTGAATAGAAAATTGATACTCCAACTCATGAATATCAATCGAATAATGCTCACCTTTATTTTCCATTAACTTCATAGCTTTTTTTTGTTGTATTTCCTCGAAAGCTTCTACTATTTCTGGTATAAAATAATTTTCAGTATAAGCCACATTCACAATTCTATTCCAACGATTAGATTGAACGTATTGAAGCGTAATATCCTTTACATCTTCTACATCAATCAAATTACGTGTTGCATGTTGGTGGACATTTAATTGTTGATTCATCATAATTTGATTATAAAGATAATTCATCAACAAATTAGGGTTTCCTCCTTTTCCAACTGCATTACTTATCCTTAGTATAAGATAATCTGAAGCGTGTTGTTTGATAATTTCTTCGATATGCAACTTATGCAACACATACGGACTATTATATTTAGAAGAATCATAAATCGAACAAGTACTAAAATAGACTAATAATTTAGTTGGATGCTGAACGATTGTTTCTAAAACCAAATCCAATTCCCGTTTAAATTGTTGCTTATCTTGCTCTGACGAATTTGAAACACCAGACGCAAAAAATACCACATCTTTTCGATCATGCTCCAAAAATTGAGATGCAATCAGCCCTTTACCTATTATCATATTAAAATATTAAAATTATATACCAAAGTCGTTATTCATTTCTACAACTATCAAAAATCGTTCATCATTCTACTTCAATAAAGTTTTAAAAAGATTATCCCATTGTTTCATTATAGGCTCTAACTTATAATTAAAAGATTTCTCACGATTTGCTTCTCCCATTTGTTTTCGTAAACTAGGATTTTCAATCAAATGATGGATATGGTCTGCTAATGCATAAGTATCGCCAACTTTACTCAAGTAACCATTAATACCATCTTCGATAAGATCACTTGGACCACATTCACAATCAAAAGAAACAATTGGCAAACCAAAGTGCATCGCTTCAATTAATACTAAAGGTAAACCTTCAAATCGAGATGTCATTACATAAATACTACTATTAAGATATTCTAAATTTACTTGCTGAGAAGGTGAAATAATTGTAATCGAATCTTGCAAATTATATTTGTTTATCAAATCTCTAATCTTAGCTTCTTCTTCACCATTACCTACAATTCGTAATTTCCAATCCAGATGTTTTTGTGCTATTTGGCGCCAAACGTCTATGAGATAATCGAATCCTTTTTGATAATGAAATCGCCCAATTGCTAACACGGTTTTCGATGAACAAGAACTTGTCTTATCGGTTGACAAAGAAATAGGATTGGAAATATAACTGGTGTTTGAAAATAATTTATTCCAAGATTGCAAATCTCTTTTGGTTAACAACACAAAATGATCAAGACCACGAATACTTTTAATATAAGAACGACGTGCCATAACATCCAGAATATCTTTCGGGTGTTTTACGTCCTTTAATGTTTTAAGCGTTGAAAGTAGCGACTTGTTATAAGCAAAATGAAACTCACCAATTTTTTTGCTTTTATCTTTTAGTTTGTACAAAAACTTATATTCTAAACCAAAAGTTGTTGTAATGAGGATATCTTGAGGATTCTGTTTTAAAAATAGTTCGAGATCAGATTTGTACTGTTTTAGAAATTCTCTTTCTTGGATTTTTTTTGATAAAAAATTTCCATTAAAAACAGTATTGCGTCTTATGTCGAAATGTAATTGTTTAACATTCTCCGAAAGTTGAAAAAAGAAACCTTTATCAAATTGTGAATAGGTTAAAATAGTAACATCATAACCCAAAACATCTGCGAGATAGTTCATTTTTATAGTAAGAATTCGTGAGATTCCTCCTGGATAATGTAATGATGGATATATATAAGTAATTTTCACTAATTTGTTTTTTATATTTAAAAAAAAATTGTAAACGATTAAAAATAAACTAAAATTTAAATAATTTCATTTTTTTGTTGAGTAATACAATAATAGATAATAAAACAGATATTCCTTTAATTTTTTCTATCCAGGGTGATTTTATATCATTCATTTGGAAATCCCAATAAGCGTTAAGAGCACTCAATTTAGCTTTAAAAGGGATTTTCTCCTTGCTTAATGCTTTAAAAAATAAAGAGGCACCTTTCGGCGATTCTTTTAATAATTGCCAAGACTTTGCAGTTAAGCCATCTTCGAGATAATCTGCAAAATAAATGGGATCATCAATATACAGGGTTTTATATTTTTTACCTATTTGACGATAAACATAAGATTCTCTGAAAAATTTTTCCCCTTCAAAATATGGATAAGGATATTGTTTCTGAATCTCTGTTTTGAAAGCTGTTGCAAAATCTCCTTTTATTCCTAACTGGTAAACGAGTTCATTATGGGTTAAAAGAATCTCGTGTTGCGGAAGGTTTTTTGAGTAGATAATTTTGCTTTTGTCTTTTATAGAATGACAACCAATGGCCATTCCTGCGACGTTTTTATTGTCTTTTATATGATTATATTTAGCAGTAAGTCTTTCAATAGCATCATTTGATAAGAAATCGTCACTGTCTACAATGAAGAATAACTCTCCTTTGGCTTTTTCTAATCCATGATTAATGGCAATATGTTTGCCTTTGTTTTTTTGATGATAATAACGGATTGGAAAATCTGCTTTTTCTTGAAATTGTTGTACCAATTGCCCCGTATTATCAGTACTTCCGTCATCAACAATTAGCCACTCAAAATCCTTGTACGACTGCTCCATCAACGATTGATATAATGTCGAGAGAATGTAAGCGCGGTTATAAGTTGGCGTGAAGATGGTGATCATATTAATTGATGTTTTTATATTGACCAAACATTGATTTTTTCCGAATGCAATTATAATTTAGCATTTCTGTAATAGCATTTCTGTTGTTTGAGGTTAGTTTTACTATGCTAGGGAATTTTGAAAATTTGGTTTGTAAAAGTAAATATTTTGCGATTTTAACATAATTATTTTTGAAAAGATAATTATAATAAAATCCATTTTTTTTTGAATTTAATAATCCTATTTTAAAATCATTTACATCTTTCATAGCGACTAGTGAAGCCATGTAAACCGACAAATAATTTCGGTTTTTTTCTTCTATACTATAATATTCTTTGGGATAATTTTCTATAAAATATTGTTCGGGATTTTCTGTGTTAAAGGCTTCTTGTAAACAAAATAACCAATCTTGGATTAGTTCTTGTTTTGGAAAACAAATTAGAAACCAAGATTCTGTAATAGGTTTTCCAATATTGTCATTGAGGTGACCATAGCCTTCAAAACATAATAAGTTAAGAGCTTTTTGTTCGAGAATATTTGTATAATATTTAATATCTTGATTCAATAAGATTGAGGAATCTAGCCATACACCACCATATTGATACAATAGTTTTAAACGGATGATATCCGAAAGATTGGCAATGCTTAAGTTTTGATATTTCTCGAAACCAGATGTATCAATGTATTGGTTGATATTTTTTTTATTGAGGATATTAATTTCAAAATCTGGATTATTTTTTTTCCAAGAGTTGATACAGATTTCTACTAATGGTGGAGTGTTCTCATCATGCCAATATGACCAAATTATTTTCGGGAAATTGGTCTTAAAGTTTTCATTTTTTTTATTGCCATAAAACTTGATGTCATCATTTGTTGGGCAATTAAGAATGGTCTTATTTTTGTATAAAATTTTATTTAAAAATTTTATCATAATATGAAATAATTATATTACCTAATTTGTATCTTTTACTACGATATACATTTAGATACATTTCTCTCTCTCTTTTTAAGACTTTTATCTCTAAAGCAAGTGTAGGAAAGTCTCCTAAATATTGATGAAAAAAGTCAATATGCTTTTTTGAAATAATATTTGTCATCTGAATCCTTTTCTGGTTTACTAATTCTGTTACCATTGAGAATTCTTTTATGCGATAAAAAAAACAAACTTCTGGAATATAATAAACTTCTCCTCCATCTTTTAAAATAGATATCCAAAAGTCCCAATCTTCTAAGCCATAAATAAGATTTTCATCATAACCTCCTGATTTTTCCCAAACTGATTTCTTGAAAAAAGATGATGCAAAAAAAGTATTGTAAGTGGCTATATTTGATAATGAGAATTTTTCCATTTTTATCAAATCTGATTTCATTCCAAAATTTTTTCCTAAACAAGTAATAACCTGATAATCTTTATCAAATTGAGCAGATGCTAATTCTAGATACTGAGAACCTATTTTATCATCACAATCTAGTGGTAAAATCCACTCTCCTTTTGCGATCTCTATGCCTGCATTACGGGCAGAAGATAAGCCTCCGTTTTCTTTTTTTAGGTATATAAAACGAGGATCTTTTTTGGTCCATTGCAAGGCTACTTCTTCTGTATTGTCTGGTGATCCGTCATTTACTATGATACATTCCCAATTTTGATAGGTTTGGTCTAAGACTGATTGTAGGCATTCGTCTATGTAAATAGACTGATTGTAGCATGGAACAATAACCGAAATGAGAGGTTGTTGCATGATGTGTATATTTAAGTATTTCTAATTTAGGTTGTTTACAAAGTTACTTTATTTGTAAGAATATGCAAGTTATTATTGGATGTTCTCTTCTCTATTTTTTTTTACTGTGTTTATTTATGATTATTTATTTTATTCGATAATTATGATATTCGCAATGGAAATTTGTTTACTTATTATAGTTTATGCTTTCATATTTATAGGAATGTTGTGAGTGTATAGTGAAAGGGATGAAAGAGTTTTGCTTGTTCGTTGTTTTGTGTTACAATGGATATTCCGATAAAAGGAAAAGTTGTTGTTGAGTTTTGTTGTTCTTGTATTTTTGGTGATAACTTAATTTCTGTAAGTGGTGTCGCAAGGTTATCTATTAGGACATAGAAATTTTGAAAATTGATAAGGTTTAACTCTAATTCTTCGGTGCAAACCAACCATCCTATACTGATTTCTAAATAAGCGTTTGGGAATTTGGATTTGTGTTGGAATACTAGGCCTGCTTGTATTTTTAATTCATTTGTTGGTGCATTATATTGCACATAAAATGGGGATAGTTTGCACTTTTTGTTGAGTGAACGATGTTGTAATTTACCATTTTTGTGGGCTTCTACTAGTGCTGTGTACATGGTAGATTGATTGGTTTCTTTTTTTATAGTAGAAAAAAATGAAACCAATTGGTTGTGAAAAGTACCGTCTTTTTGTTTCCAGTTGAATGGTAGTATGTTTTTCTTGAAGGATGCGGAAAACATTGATAATTCTTTGAAACGTTTCTTAACTTCTATTGTATTTGGATGCTGTTGTGCTGAACTATTAACAAATCCGCCTGCATATTTTTTGACAAAAGATTTACCATTACGTTGAAAAAAAATTAAATTTCCTAATTTACCATTTATATTAAATTCATTATCTGTTTTAGCCATAAATTTATTATATTTAAATATTGAAAATCAGTTGATTAAATTTAGTGAATTTATTTCTATTTTTCTCCTTCTTAGTTGATTTTTACTTTTGTTACTGTATTCTCAAGTCAATTTTATAGTAGTTCTATGCTACCTCTGTGCTACATTTATGTCGCCTCTAAGTCGCCTTAAAGAGGAGTTTTCTTATAAGAATCTGTAATGATACTTCATGTATATTGGTTACTATGGGGCTGAATAAGTTTGTTGATTGCTTAATTTTTTTTTGAAGTTTTATTTTTGAATGGAGATTATTAAATGTTTAGATAATGATTTGGTAATGTGATGCTTTTAATTAATAATAGATATTAGTCTAAGTATTGGGTTTGATTGCAGTATGGTCAATTACTAAGATTAATTGTTAATCAATTTTTAAACCTTTTAAATTTTATAAATTATTTTATAAGAATAAAACTAACTAGTTTTATTCTTATAAAAATCTTTCAAAGCGTAAATTATAAGGTCCGAGTTTGAAAATTTTAATTCTTTCTTAAGAAGATTTAATAATTCATTTTCATTTTTGGACTCATTCAAAGCTGATTTTAAATACTTTAATATTTTACCAATACGCTGATTATTATAAAACAATTCTTTATCATCTATCCATGTGGCTTCGTAGTGATGTATGGCATATGTATTTTTAGATAACTCTATTAAACCTGTTTCATAACTTTTTGGAGAAAAATATTCTTGAGGATATATAACAACATAATTATTCTCATTCTTGTAGATACCATCAAGCGTTAACCCTCTATCTTCTAAAATCTTTTTATAACCCATAGGACCTGTAAAAGATTGATTAAAGTTTCCATCTTCATTTATGAAATGCCTATCATTGTATAAATCAAACACATCGTTAACTAATCTACCATTCTTTTCACTGGCTACTAGACCTACATTTGGAAAGTTATTAATTTCATAACTTATAAATGCCGATAAATTTAGCATTTCATAATCAAGTGGTTTAATAAACTCTACGTCTGTATCTAAATAAATCCCACCTTCATTTATAAGTACATAATTTCTTAAAACATCTACAATAAACCCATATTTCTTGGCCTCATAACATTCCTTAACGAACTGATGAGAATTAACATCGAAAGTTTCCTCGTTCCAACATTTTATCTCAAAATCTGGTAAATATTTTTTCCAAGATGTAATACAATCTATCGCAGACTGTGGTAATTCTTTTCCTCCAAACCAACAGTAATGTATTATTTTTGGTATCATTATTTAAATTGATTTTTCCATTGATTGATACTATCCAAAGGAACTGTTAAAGTCGGTAATATATAATCTTTACTTTTCAAAAAAGGAGTAATACTTTCAATATCATCTCTTTTTATTACATTTAAATTAATGTCTTTTCCTATCTCAAGTGCGCGATTATCAATACCTATAATTAACGTTCTAATCCCTCTTTGCATTGCATATATACCTGCATGTAGTCTTGTTCCTAAATAATCAATATTACTAATATTGGCATCCAAAAACTTTTGATAAGCATTTAAATTAGGTGAGATAAATCTCAATCCTAATTCATTATTAGGATTAATTTCTTCTAAATAATCTAAATCTTTAATACTTTGAATCCATATATACACTTCGTTATAATGTAATTTTAGCATTTTTAACATTTTTAAATCATTTTCATAGTCTTTATCGTAATCTGTAATTGTAGTAACAACATTATTTGATTTTAAATTATTAAAGCTTTGTTGATTTAAATTCCAAGTTGTTGGACAGCATGTATTAATTACATTATTAATACCTATAGATTTCAATTTATTTTTCGTATACTCATCTCTTACAGAATGAATAACCTTATCTGAAAGAATAGTTTTTAAAATTAATTGTGTTTCTTCAGTAATTACATCATCATATAATCCCCAACCTACCCCTAAAAGAACACATCTTTTATAGTAATAACTTAAATCATCTTTCCTAATTCGCCATGAGCGAAATTTTTCCATAGAACCATTCAATAAATTTGTTCCAGAAACAAACAAAAATTCTTTTTCTAACAACCATTCACGTTCAACATTATTAATACTTATATGAGTTGGATATGTAGTAAAATATGCATTACTATCAAATGTATCATTCAAATGAAGGTTGATTGACTCCATTATTATATTATCTCCAAGATTAAAAGATGTAACACTCGTATCTAAAATCCCTAAATTTTTAAATCTATTATTTTTATCAATTTTATCTGTTGTATCAATAATGTAATCTTGTTTTTCATTTTTGTTAGAAAATAGCTTTCTATAAATCTTCTTTAATATTGTTTCCATTCACAAGGTGTATAAATTAAATTATATGATTTATTTACAGATTTCCCTCCAAAAATCTGTAATTCTGATGGTATTATTTCTATTGAAATAATACCATCTAAGAAATCTATTGTTGATAATCCATTATTTAGGGATAATGAAAAGTTATAAATCCCATCAAAAACATTTAATTTGTCAATAATTAATTCGATTATTTTAGAGGTTGAATCTAATTCGATTCCCATTTCAGAAGTTCTCCATGCAGCAATACCGTTTCCATATACATCATTCATTCTAACATTAATTCCTAAATCGTTAAAACTTTCTTGAATATCTAACTCAATTCTTAATTTAATTTTCTCCCCCATCTTAAAAGATGTTTTTTCTAACTGTGAGTCAACATCAATTAAACTTAGAGATTTTATATTAGTTTTAAATTCGGACTTAAATTTTTTAACAAGATTCTTTGTTTTTAGATTAGCATTATTTCCTAATAAATATGAATCAATTGTTTTCTGTATTTCTCCAGAATATCTTATTGTGCCATTCTCCATATAAGCTCCATAATCACATAAGTTTTGAATCGCAGCCATATTATGACTTACAAACAAAATAGTACGTCCTTCTCCTTTGGTTACATCACCCATTTTACCAAGACATTTCTTTTGAAATTCGGCATCACCAACAGCAAGAACCTCATCAACAATCAGAATTTCTGACTCCAAATGTGCTGCAACAGCAAAAGCTAAACGAACATACATTCCCGAAGAATAACGCTTAACTGGCGTATCTATATAACGTTCTACTCCTGCAAAATCTACAATTTCATCGAACTTACGTGTAATTTCTTTACGCGTCATTCCAAGAATTGCTCCATTTAAATAGATGTTTTCACGACCTGTCATTTCAGGATGAAAACCTGTACCAACTTCTAACAAAGAAGCAATTCTTCCTTTGTATTTTATAGCCCCTGTTGTTGGCTTTGTAACTCGCGAAAGAAGTTTCAATAACGTTGATTTTCCTGCTCCATTTCGCCCAATAATCCCAACAGCTTGCCCCTGTTCTACTTGAAAATTAATATCTTTTAATGCCCAAACGTAATCCGAATCTCCTTTTTGAGTACGATCATTGGTTTCTCCAATTTTAAGATAAGGATCTTCCTTTCCTTGAATAGAAGCAAACCATCTTTTTATATCATGTTGCAATGTTCCTGTTCCTACTTCTCCTAAACGATACTGTTTCGAAACATTTTCAACATCTAAAACTATATTTTTTGACATCATTACATCTTTTAAAATTAAACCGTATCCATAAAACTTTTCTCGACCTTATTGAAAATCAAGGTTCCGATAATTACAATGATCAATGTAAAAATAGAAGAATAGGTTAACATTCCGATATTAAAATCACCCACACCTAAATAGCCATATTTAAAGCATTCGAAGATACCTGTCAATGGATTTAATTCTGCAATCCATTTGTATTTCTCTGGAAATGCAGAAACAGGCATAATAACAGGTGTAGCGTACATAAACAAAGACACTCCAAACCCTAAAAGCATATTTACGTCTTGATATTTAGTCGTTAAAGAAGAAAATATCATTCCTGTTCCCATGGCAAACCCTGCCATTAATACAATTAAAAATGGAGTGGCTAATATCCATAAGTTAGGATGCACGTTACCTTCTGTAAAATAATAATAGATAATAACACAAATAAATAGTGCAAATTGAACACCAAATCGCATTAAGTTAGAAACAACTATAGATAAAGGCATAACCAAACGCGGGAAATAGACTTTCCCAAAAATTGAGGCATTTCCTCTAAAAACAGAAGAAGTTCCTGTAAGACAAGATGAAAAATAGTTCCATAAAGTAACACCTGCTAAATAGAATGCCATTTTTGGTGCACCATCAGTCGATAATCCTGCAACATTTCCAAATACAATAACATACATTATTGTCGTGAAAATAGGATTGATAAAAAACCAAATGGGTCCTAAAACTGTTTGTTTAAATGAAGTAATAAAATCTCTCTTCACTAACATGTAAACGAGATCTCTGTACCTCCAAACCTCTTTTAGATTTAATGTAAAAAAGCTATGCTTAGACTCAATAACTTCTGTCCATTGGTTTGTTTCTGAGTTTAAACTCATAAAATAAATAAATTTAGGTTGTTTAAAATTTTTAGGTTCTTTTTCCAAAACCTAAAACTATTTAATTATATTGTTTTTCGTAATAATTTTGGTAATCTCCAGATGTTACATTGTCTAGCCATTCTTTGTTTGATAAAAACCAATCAATTGTTAGACTCAAACCTTGCTCAAACGTCACACTTGGTTTCCAGCCTAATTCTTCGTTGATTTTAGTCGCATCAATTGCATAACGTAAATCGTGACCTGGACGATCTTTCACAAATGTGATTAATTGTTCTGAAGTTCCCGCTTCTTTACCCAATTTTTCATCCATTTGCTTACACAATTCTTTCACCAAATCGATGTTTTTCCATTCGTTGAAACCTCCTACATTATAAGAACCTCCATTTTTTCCTTCATGAAAAACTAAATCAATCGCTTTGGCATGATCGATCACGAATAACCAATCACGCGTATATTTTCCATCTCCATAAATTGGAAGTGGATTTCCATTCAAAATATTATGAATACACAACGGAATTAATTTTTCTGGAAAATGATTTGGTCCGTAATTATTTGAACAATTTGTCATCACAATTGGTAAACCGTACGTATCATGATAAGCTCTCACAAAATGATCTGAAGATGCTTTTGAAGCCGAATATGGCGAATGCGGATCATAAGAAGTTTCTTCCGTAAAAAAACCTTCATCACCCAAAGCGCCAAAAACCTCATCTGTTGAAACATGATGAAAACGTTTTCCTTCGAAATTATTGTTCCAAATCGTTTTTGCAGCATTCAATAAGTTTACTGTTCCAATCACATTCGTCATCACAAAATCCAACGGATTTGTAATAGAACGATCCACGTGAGATTCGGCAGCTAAATGAATAACACCATCTGGTTGATGTCTTTCAAAAACTTCTAATATATGTTTTGCGTCAGTAATATCAGCTTTTACGAATTCGTAATTTGATTTACTTTCGATATCTTTCAAATTCTCTAAATTTCCCGCATATGTCAACGCATCAAGGTTGATGATTTTCGTTTCAGGATATTTTAAGACAAATTCTCTTACAACGTGAGAACCGATAAAACCAGCTCCCCCAGTGATTAAGATTGTGTTCATAGTATTTTTATAGTTGTTATTTTTAGTCATTTCCAAATAAATCTCGGGTATAAACTTTCTCTTTCACGTCAGCTAATTCAGGTGCATTTCGATTCGAGATAATCACATCACATGCTGCCTTAAAAGCTTCAAAATCATTCATCACTTTCGATCCAAAGAAAGAATCTTCTTTCAGAACCGGTTCATAAACCACCACTTCAATTCCTTTTGCTTTGATTCGTTTCATTACTCCTTGAATCGCAGAAGCTCTAAAATTATCCGAACCTGACTTCATAATCAAGCGATAAACACCAACTTTTTTAGGATTTTTTGCGATGATAGAATCTGCAATAAAATCTTTTCGCGTTCTGTTTGCGTCAACAATTGCTTGAATAATATTATTCGGAACTGCATCATAATTAGCCAATAATTGCTTCGTATCTTTTGGCAAACAATATCCACCATAACCAAATGATGGATTGTTGTAATGTGAACCGATACGAGGATCCAAACCAACTCCTTCGATAATTTGTTTACTATCCAAGTTGAATGTTTGTGCATAGCTATCTAACTCATTAAAATAAGCGACACGCAAAGCTAAATAGGTATTCGAAAATAATTTGATTGCTTCTGCTTCTGTTGAATGAGTAAACAACGTCGGAATATCTTTCTTAATTGCTCCTTCTTTTAACAAATTCGCAAAAACTTCTGCTCTTTCACTTTGTTCACCGATAATAATTCTTGATGGATACAAATTGTCGTATAAAGCTTTTCCTTCTCGCAAAAATTCAGGAGAAAAAATAATATTTTGATAGTCTAATCGTGATTTTAAATCTTCAACAAAACCAACCGGAACAGTCGATTTTATAATAACTACAGCATTCGGATTATATTGCTTGACATCCTTTATAACCGATTCTACACTTGATGTATTAAAATAATTTGTTTTTGGATCATAGTCCGTAGGCGTTGCAACAATCACATATTCTGCATTTGCATACGCAGTTTCTTTGTCTAAAGTCGCAAGAAAATTAAGCTCCTTATTCTGCAAAAAATCTATAATTTCTTTATCTTCAATTGGAGATTTTTTTGCATTGAGCATTGCAATCTTTTCTGGAACAACATCTAACGCCACTACCTCATTATGCTGAGCTAATAAAATTGCGTTAGACAGACCAACGTAGCCTGTTCCCACTATTGCTATTTTCATTTATGGTTATTTAAAATTAGTTTAAGAGAACAAATTTAGTGAAATTCTCTCAATTCGAATACCAATTTACTAAAAATGAGCAAATAGACAAGTATATTTACGTTTATAAAATTGTAAAAATTGTTATTTCATTTTCAACGAACCGTTTATCTTCTTCTTCATTTGTCAAACTGGAAAAAATATCAGTCAAAATTAGTTCTGTTTTAATATTCAAATTAACTTTACAAAAGTTAAAAATATAAACGTAATGTCTGTAAATAAAGAAATCAAACGTATCACTACCGAAACTGTGCGTAACATGAAATTTACCGGAGAAAAAATTTCGATGTTAACGGCTTACGATTTTACAATCGCTTCGCTTGTAGATGCGGCTGGAACTGAAGTTATTTTAGTTGGTGATTCTGCTGCTAATGTAATGGCTGGTCACGAAACGACTTTACCAATTACTTTGGATCAAATGATTTACCATGCTCAATGTGTCGTTCGTGGTGCTAAACGCGCTTTGGTTGTCGTTGATTTACCTTTCGGAACTTATCAATCTGATCCGCAAAAAGCCTTAGAATCTTCTGTTCGAATCATGAAAGAATCTGGTGCACACGCGATCAAATTAGAAGGTGGAAAAGAAATCGAAGAATCTATTCGTCGTATCGTAAATGCTGGTATTCCTGTTATGGGACACTTAGGTCTTACGCCACAATCTATTTACCAATTTGGTTCATATAAAGTACGTGCAAAAGAAGATGCGGAAGCAGAAAAATTAATTAGCGATGCTAAATTATTAGAAGAATTAGGATGTTTTTCATTAGTAATGGAAAAAATTCCAGCTGATTTAGCTGCTAAAGTAACAGCCTCTGTTAATATCCCTACAATTGGAATTGGAGCAGGAGCTGGTTGCGACGGACAAGTTTTAGTTGTACATGATATGTTGGGATTAAACAACGAATTCAAACCAAAATTTGTTCGCAAATATTTAAACTTAGAAGATCAAATTCATCAAGCTGTTGGACAATATGTTGCGGATGTAAAATCGGGCGACTTTCCAAATGCGAATGAACAATATTAGAAATTAAGGTTAAGGTTGAGATTGAGGAAAAGACAAAACTCAATCTTAACCTCTTTCTAAACTTTTTTTAATCTCAGTCTATTTCTTAACCTAAATCTTAACTCATGCCTTATCACGATTTCACAGAAATGCCAATTTGGATAAAAGCAATGAATATCGCTGTTCAAGTTTTTGAGTTAAGTTCAAATTTACCTCGAACAGAAGATTATGGGTTAACATCACAAATAAGACGTTCTGCAGAAAGTATTTCAGCAAATATTGCTGAAGGTTTTGGCAAATCTAGTATTAATGATAAAGTTAAATATTATGAAATCGCAAAAGGTTCGGCTTTCGAAACAAAATCTCATTTGTATTATGGACAGAAAGTTGGATATTTTAACGAAAACACAATAAATCTTCTTCTTGAAGAATTAAATGCTACAATTTTTGAGATTAATAAACTCAAAAAAGCATTAAAAATTAAATAAATTCTAATTAATTAGGTTGACTTTCTCTAAGTCTAAACCTTATTCTCAATAACATGAATCCAGAAATTTTATTCGAAGATAATCATTTGTTAATTATTAACAAAAAAGCAGGCGAATTAGCACAAGGAGACGAAACAGGCGACATTCCACTTATCGATAGTCTAAAGGACTATATAAAAAACCGCGATAACAAACCTGGAAATGTTTTCTTAGGATTAGTTCACCGTTTGGATCGTCCAACTTCTGGTGTGTTGATTTTTGCTAAAACTTCGAAAGCCTTAACGCGTATGAACGAAATGTTTCAGAAACGAAACATTGACAAAGTTTATCGCGCGATTGTACAGAGTAAACCTCCAAAAGACTTCGAAAGATTGGAACATTATCTAAAGAAAAATCCAAAAAATAATAAAACAACGGTTTATTCTAAACCAACGCCTGATGCTAAAAAAGCAATTTTAGAATACACCTATTTAGGCGCTTTGGATACTTTTCATTGTGTCGAAGTGAAGTTATTTACAGGTCGTTCGCATCAAATTCGCGCACAACTTTCTTCGGTTGGTTGTCCTATCAAAGGCGATTTGAAATACGGTGCTAAACGTTCTAATCCTGATGGAAGCATTTGTTTACATGCGCATCGCATTACATTTGAGCATCCTGTAAAAAAAGAAGAAATGACAATTGTAGCTCCAGTTCCGAAAGATGCAATTTGGCAAGCAACGAACAAATTTAATTCGTAAATTTGTCGCTTATTTGTTTGTCAAATGAATAGCATTTTTTATTTCATAATTTATCAAATTTCACGTTTACCTCTTTCGGTTTTATACAAATTCTCGGATTTTCTGTTCTTTCTGCTATACACAGTTATTGGTTATAGAAGACGTGTCATTAGAACAAATTTAGAAAACTCTTTTCCCGAAAAATCTCAGGAAGAAATCAAAGTAATTCACAAGAAATTTTATGCAAATTTTTGTGATTATTTAGTTGAAACTTTAAAAAGTTTTTCTATTTCTCAAGAAGAATTGGACAAACGATTTACATATTCTAATCTCGACGTTTTTAATGAAATAAAAAATGAAAAACGAGATGTCATGATGATGTGTGGGCATATTTTCAATTGGGAATGGTTTATTGGAACGGTAAAACATTTACCAACAAAAGAAAGTGCAGCTGTCTACCATAAAATTAGAAATCCTTTTTGGAACGATAAAATCAATGCAATGCGTGGTCGTTTCGGAACAAAAGCGTTAGATATGAAAGATGTGTTGCGTTTTATGATGAAAGCTCCAAATGATGGAGAATTAGCCTATTTATTTGTCGCAGATCAAAGTCCAAAACAATCGGCTGTTCACTATTTTATTGATTTCCTCAATCAGAGAACGCCTGTTTTTAATGGTTTTGATAAAATTGCACGCCGCAAAGACATGGCTGTTGTCTTTTGTCAAACCGAAAAAATAAAACGCGGTCATTATCACACAACTTTTATTCGACTACAACCTCAACAAGATAAATTTGAAGAAAATGAAATTGTTCATCAATTTTTTCATCATTTAGAACAAACCATTCAACAACATCCAGATAATTGGCTTTGGAGCCACAAACGTTGGAAATATGCCGATTTGTAATTTTAAATATTCATGAAAACAGCAATTGCAATCCTAAATTGGAATGGCGAAAAATTATTGCCTCAATTTTTACCTTCAGTTATTAACAATTCTAAAAATGCAACAATTTATGTAATTGATAATGCGTCGACTGACAATTCAATCGAATTGTTGACAACTCAGTTTCCTTCTGTCAAAATCATTCAGAACAAAGGAAATTATGGTTTTGCACAAGGCTATAACGAAGGTTTAAAACAAATTGATGTAGAATATTTCTGTTTATTAAATTCGGATGTCGAAGTAACTGAGAATTGGATAGAACCAATTGAAAAGTTATTCGATAATAATTCTGATATTGCGGCTATTCAACCCAAAATATTAGACTACAAAAACAAAGAATATTTTGAATATGCTGGTGCCGGAGGAGGTTTCATCGATAAGTTTGGTTATCCATTTTGTCGCGGACGTGTTTTTTCAACTTTAGAAAAAGATAACGGACAATATAATGATTCCACACAAATTTTTTGGGCAACTGGCGCAAGCTTATTTATTCGAAAAAAAGATTTCTTTGAACAAAATGGTTTTGACGAAGAATTCTTTGCACACATGGAAGAAATCGACTTGTGTTGGCGATTAAACAATACTGGACGAAAAATTTATTATTGTGGAGAATCGACTGTTTATCATTTGGGCGGTGCAACTTTGGATAAAGCCAATCCAAAAAAATGGTATCTAAATTACCGAAATAGTTTGTGGATGATGCTTAAAAATCTACCTGCAAACAAACTTTTTCCGATGCTTTTCACACGTCTTTCTATGGATGGAATTGCTGCTGTTGCATTTTTACCAAAACAAGGACTTCCACATGTTTGGGCTGTTTTCTTATCACATATGCATTTTTATTTTGGTTTTATAAAAATGTATAAAAAACGTCAACAACATCAAATTAAAAATTATTCGGATAAAGAATTATTGCCATTTCAGTATTTCATACAAAAACGTCAGTACTTTAAGGATTTAAAATAATCTGTCTTCAAATATTAAATCATTTCTTAAAATTTCTATAAATTTTTAATTCTATTATTGTAGAATATAAAAATATTACTATCATTGTAGAACAAATCAAACTACAATGAAAAAAATAGTTACATTATTTACTTATTTCGTTCTACTTACCACTATTTCTTTTGCACAAAAGCTTGAAGTGAATTATCAAGAGATTGTAAAAGTAAATGCAGAAGAATTTAAAGGTTCTGTAAAATTTTCTACAAATGGTAAAGAAAGTACAATTCCGACTGATGTTTACAATGACATGATTAAGAATATGCAAGAGCCAAAAGATTTTATCTTAACAATCAATGAATACGAATCATCTTATAATAAAGTCGAAAAAATAGATAATCAACAAGGAGGAAATGGAATGAGAGTTTCGATGAGTTTTGGAGATTCAGGAAATGGTTTATTCAAAAATTTAACTACAAAAGATTATTTGAAAAGTGTAAAATCATTTGACAAAACTTATACAATAAAAGATAAATTAACCGAATACAAATGGCAACTGACGCGTGAAACAAAGAAATTAATTGGTTTTGATGTCAAAAAAGCAACAGCAATTGTGGATAGTACAACAACTGTAATCGCATGGTATGCTCCAAGTATTGCGATAAAAGATGGACCTGGAATTTATAATGGTTTGCCTGGTTTGATATTAGAAGTAGAAATCAAAAACTCAAAAAATAAAGGAATCGAAAGTAGTACTATTCGTGCAACAGAAGTCAAAGAAATCCCAAACCTCAAACCAATCGAAAAACCAAAAGATAAAAATACAATCACCAACGAAGAATATAAAGCGTTAAGTGAAAAAGCAATGGAAAGGCTAAAACAGATGAGTTCTGAAGGTGTTAGTAAGGATTAAAGAAAATATTTTCATCCTTCATTAAACATTTTATACTATTTCTTGTCTAAGAGCTATAATCACATTTAAAATGAAAAAAATAATTTCAGTTTTTATTTTACTAGTTAGTTTTTCAGCCTTTTCGCAACAAGAAAAAGTAGAAATTTCATACACAACGCGTATTATTTTGCCAGACGATTTTACGTTTCAACCTCCGGGAGGTGGCAATGGACGTACGATGTCAAAAGAAATGCAAGAGCAATTCAAGAAAAATATTCAAGAACCTCAAGAAGCTAAGTTGACTATTTTGGGAGATGAATCTTTGTATAAAATGGTTGAAAAAATATCAAACGATCAAAGTCAAGGAATAAGAGGTCCACGTGGAGGCGGAATGCGAATGATGTCGATGAATGGAGATAATATTTATAAAAATAGTACAAATCATTTGCTTTTAAAAGAGCAAAACATGATGGGGAAAAGTTATGTTGTGAAAGATTCTTTGCAAAATTTTGATTGGAAATTAACACGAGAAACAAAAACAATCTTAGGGAATGAAGCTAAAAAAGCAACTGCTATTATCGATAGCGTTCAGACAACAGTTTGGTACATTCCAACATTAAAATATAAAACTGGTCCAGAAAATTATTGGGGATTACCAGGTTTGATTGCAGAAGTACAAACAGAAATTAACAGAGGCATGTTTAAAGGCTCTAAAATTATTTCTTTGACGGATATCAAAACATCAACGAATTCAAAACCAATCGAAAAACCAAAAGATAAAGGTGCTATTTCGCAAACAGAATTTGATAAATTGATGCAAGAACAACGCTCACGTTTTGAAGAAATGCGAAATTCTGGCGTAAATAAACGAGATTAAGGTTTCTTAAAATTCGATTAATTTTCATAAAAAATTGGTTCAATTTCATATTATAAAACTTATATTTAATTCTAAATTAATCTTAAGAAATAAAATACTATGAAAGCTTTAATCATCGTAGATATGCAATACGATTTTTTACCAGAAGGTTCCTTAGCTGTGAATGATGGAGATAAAATTATCGAACGCATAAACAAATTACAAGAAAAGTATGATGTTGTTGTGGCAACGCAAGATTGGCATCCTGCAAATCACAAAAGTTTTGCTTCTCAACATACAGATAAACAACCTTTTGATGTAATCGAATTAGGTGGAAATCGTCAGGTTTTGTGGCCAGATCATTGTGTACAAGGCACTAAAGGAGCAGAAATACACAAAGATATCAAGCAAAATAAAATAAGTGCAATCATCCGAAAAGGTATGAATCCAGAAGTTGATTCGTATAGTGCTTTTTTTGATGTGAATAAAAAGAATCCAACAGGGCTAAATGGATTTTTGAAAGATCATAATGTAACGAGTGTATACATTTGCGGTTTAGCAGCTGATTATTGTGTGTATTATACAGCAAAAGATGCTTTAGAATTGGGATATACAACATATATTTTAGAAGGAACAACAAAGGCTATTAACCAAGAACTTTTTGATGAATTGAAAGAAGATTTTATCAAAAAAGGAGGAAATGTCTCGACGTATTTATTATAAAAAAATAATAAATTGCTAGATAAAAATGTCATTTGAAAATCCTTAACTTTTTGAATGACATTTTATTTTTAGAATAATTTAAGCAAATATCTGTAACATTAGTCAATAAAAGCAGACTAATTAGACAAATACAACAATTATGAGAAAAGCAATCTTAACATTTGCCTTAGGAATTATCACAACAACAATTTCTATCGCGCAAGACAATAAAACACAAAATATAGACGCAACTTATGTTTGCGAAATGAAATTGGATTATGACAAAACAATGGCACAAGTTCCTCAACAATATCGCTCACAAGTTGGTCCAATGTTGAAAGCTGAAATTGATGCTGGTGTTTTCATGAACTATTTCTTAAAAAGTAATTCAAAACAATCAACTTTTGTATTAGAACAAAAAGTAGGAAATGCTCAATCTCAAGGAGGAATGATTGCTCAACAAATGGCATCATTCGATAATAAACCAACTTATAAAGACTTTACAGTAACTCCAAATTTGTATTACAAAGAAGTTGATATGGGGGCAAAACAATATTTGATTAAAGACCAAATTCCTGATTACAAATGGAAAATTTCTCGTGAGAAAACTGATATTGCAGGATACAAAGCAACAAAAGCAGAAGGCGTTATGATGGATTCTATTCCAGTAACAGCTTGGTTTGCGCCAGAAATTCCAATAAAAGATGGACCAACTTCTTTAGCTGGCTTACCTGGTTTAATTGTAAAAGCTCAATTTGATTACCAAGGAACAACAATGATTTTCACTTTAAAAGAATTAAAACTTTCGGATAAAGAATTAAAAGTTAGCATTCCTACAAAAGGTGAAACTGTAACGCATAATCAATTCATGAAAATTGTAGAAGATATGCAAAAAAAGATGAAAGAAATGATGAATAGCGGTGTAGATACCCAATAATTCATTAAACAAAATATAAAACACATCTGTTTCTAACACATAAACAGATGTGTTTTACAAAAACTCTATTTTGAGTCATCAACTAAAAAATACATATGAAGAAATTACTCTATCTAATTTTATTTACTTCAGCTGCTCTAATCTCATTTGCACAAGAATGTAAATTAAAAGGTGCTGTTGCAAATGATGCTGGAATTCCTGTTACAGATGCTTCTGTCTCTATTTTTGATAGTAAAAACGAAGGAAAAGGTTTTGTTTTTACAAGTAACATGGGTGAATTTGAATTCAAATTGCCTTGTGGACAAAAATATGACATCGAAATTGAGCAAGCTGGTTACGAAACATATGTTGAGAATGTTGATTTGACTGAAAATGTCAACAAAAAAATAAAGCTTAAACAAGGAAAAGAAATTTCTTTAAAAGAAACAATTGTAAAAGCTCAACAAGCGATCAAAGTAAAAGGTGATACAATTGAGTTTGATGCAGATTCTTTCAAAGTTGGAAATGAGGAAACATTAGAAGATATCCTTAAAAAATTACCTGGAATTGAAGTTCAAAATGGAAAGGTAATGTACAAAGGTAAACCAATGTCGCAAGTAACAGTTGGTGGACGTGAAGTTTTGGGTGGTAACGAAAAATTATTGAACAAAAATTTACCTTCGGATGCGGTTTCTAAAATACAATTAAACACGAAGTTTAAATCAAATCCTTTTGCTTCTTCCTTACAAGAAGATGACGAACAATTCTCGTTAAACATCGAACTAAAAGATGATATGAAGCGTCTTGCTTTTGGTAATGTGACGTTAGGTGGAGATGCGGACAAACATACAGATGCGCAAGCTAAAATTTTCTATTTCTCAGAAAAAACGGACGGAACTTTAATCAATGATTTTAATACATTCGGGAAACAAGTTTTTGATCAAGATGATTATATGAGCTTCTTTGGTGGATATTCTGAATTTAATTCTGAAGGAAGTATTTATTCATTAAGAGGAAATTCGAACAATCTAAACCTGATGACAAAAAATGATGCGCCGAGTATGAATACCTATAATGGTGCTGTGCATTTTGGTGTTGAACCAAATAAGAAATTAAAAATCTCTGGTTTTGGTTTACTTAATACCAATAATATTCGTTACGATTCTAAATCTGAGCGTTATTACAATAACATCGAAACACCTTATACAACAGTCGATCAGGAACAAAATAAGAGCAATATTTTGATGGGAATGTCGCGCTTGCGTTTAGATTATAATCCGAATGATAAAGGACAAATTAAATATCGCTTAAATTTTAATTATTTAGATAGCGAAAACGAACAATTGGTTGATAGCTATTATAACGATCAAAAAAATAGCTTTAGAAATGTAAATTCTGAACAAAAGAATTACTCTTTATCACAAACTTTATCTTACATCCGTAAAGTTGGACGCGATGATAATGTTGGTTTATATTTCCGTCATCAATATCAAAAAGATACGCCAGATTACAATGTTTTATCAACAGCAAATCCGTTCTCATCTTTTAATTTGTTCAAGAATTTATCTCAAGTAAATAATCAATATAATATCAATCAAGATCAAAATTTTGTTTTGAATACTGTTCAATTATATGGAATCTACAATCACTTGTTGACAAATACATCTAACCTTAAAATTAAGGTTGGAACAAATTTTAGTACGCAAGATTTTGAAAATAAAATCTATGATTTTCAGAAATTAATGAATGATAATTCATTAATCACTAATACAGATTTAGATTACAACGAGACCTTTGCTGATGTAACTTTGACAAAGAAACTAGGAAACTTTCAAGTAGATGCGGGAGCTGGAGTTTCGTTCTTTAATGAGAAATCGAAATACCAAGATGGTGAAAAATTAAATCGTTCGGAAACGAAATTTTTACCTCACCTGAATTTGCAATACAAGTTCAACAATGCAACAAGTGTTCGCGCAAGTTATTCACAAAGCTATAGCTATCCGTACACAAAAGATTTTAATGATTCGTACACCATTCAAAGTTACCAATCTATTTTCTACGGAAATAGAAACTTAAGACAAGCTTTGACACATACAGCAAGTCTTAATTTTAGTCATTTTAACTCATTCACATTCTTTAATATTTTTGCGAATTTGAGTTATACATTACAAGAAAAAAGTATACAAACGCAATCTGTTTTAAACCGTGATTTTATCATCTCTGGAAACGATACAATTGTAAATAACTATCAATTCAATACCTTAATTAATTCTGGTAGTAACCAAGAAACTTATTCAGGATATTTCATGATTGGGAAACGTTTTGCTAAATGGTACAATGCACGATTAACAGGTAATATTTCTACTTCTAATTATTATACCATTACACGAAATATTGAATATGAAAATGGAGTTGTTAAAAATGATGATTTGAACAATGTAAACAACAAAAGTTTTAATCAAACATATAATTTAGAGAACTCATTCACATTCAAAAAGAAATTTGAATTGAAGGCTGGGGTTAATTTAAACCTAAGTAAATATCAATCATTATCTGAACAGAAATTTACGAACTGGCGTCCATACGGGGAAGCTGCTTGGTCCGCTACAAGTAAATTATTAGTTCAGACCGATTTCTCTTATCGCTTACAATACCGTGATGGAGTAGAAATAAACACAGCAAAAGAGTGGAATGCTTCTGCGCGATACAATATTGCGAAGAAAACTTATTTAACTCTTACAGGTGGAAACTTATTAGGAAACAACGTAATTGTTTCGAATGGATTTAATGATAACTACATATCGACTACAACTAAAAATGTTTTGGGAAGATATTTTATCGTGAGTTTACGATATAAGTTCTAAAATAAATGAATTAAATAGTAAAAGCCCTTCTATAGAAGGGCTTTTACTATTTAATCACTTGTGGATAATCAAACAAATTATTTGGATCATATTTCTTTTTCAACTTTTGTAATCGAACCAAATTATTTCCGAAATAAGCATTATTTGCATCAGGAAAATTAATATCTGGATAATTTCGGTACTGTTTTACATTTCCAAGATTTCTTAATAATTGTTGCACTTCTTCAAATGATTTTGTCAACTTTTCTTCTTGCGAAGGCAAATCCCAATATGCTTGTAATTCGCTCAAATAATTAATATCACGATGTGGATAAGCAGAATCTGAAGCTTTGACTTCATTGATTTTTCCTCCCAAAGTATTGATCTGATAAATCATTCCTTTAGAAGCAACAACTTTTGCAAAAATATCTTCCAAACCTTTTTCGATGTCTTCAATTCCTGTGTACAAACCAGCCGAAGAATTTTTGAAATAAATTGGTTCTGTTACACCATAATAATTTTTGAGCGCAGCAGCCAGATTTCTATTTTTCATCGGTTTGTAATCATTCGCTAGTGGAATTAAACTCGAAAATATTTTCTCAAAATCAGTTTGATTTGCTGCAAAATTGGTAAATAAAATCGTTAAAAATTTTCCATTCAACACAAAAGCCGAAAAAGCTTCGTTGGGTAACTTTTCCGTTGCTTGAAACCAAAATCGAATTAATTTGACAAATTTATCAGAAGTCAAATTATTAAACTTCATACGATATCCGCTGAAAGATTGTGGCGCAGGATAAGTTTTGAAATGTAATTCCGTCACAACTCCAAAATTTCCATTTCCGCCGCCTTTGCACCCCCAAAGTAAATCTGGATCTTTATCAGAGTCGATTGTATTTCCTTTGTAATCGATCATTTTTACACGAAGCAGATTATCACAGGTCAACCCATATTTTCGGCTAAAAAAACCATAGCCACCGCCCAAAGTCAAACCACCAATAGCCACAGTTCCACATGATCCAGCTGGAATAATTCTTTTCTTAGGTAAAAAATTCGCATAAATTTCTTGCAACAAACAAGCTGGTTGTAATTTTACTTTATTCTCTTGCAACCACGTAATTTTGTTCATCAATCCAAGATGAATCAACAATCCGTTATCAACATTCGAAAAACCTTCAAAACTATGCCCTCCACTTCGAATTGCAATTTTTAGTTTCTTTTCGTTTGCTAATGCAATTGCTTTTTTTATTCCAGTTTCTGATTTACAAACTGCTATAATCTTAGGAAATTTCTCAATTCTTTTATTGAATGATTTTCGGTATTGATTATACTTTTCATCATCTTTTGTCAAGATTATTAAATCATCATCCAAAAAATCATCAAACGAATAAAAAGACATAAAAAAAATCCCTAAACTACCTGTACCAAGTAGTTTTAGGAATTCTCTTTTTGTATAATTTGGTTGTTTCATCGCTAAAATTGGTTTAGCTAAAGATACAACTATTTAATATTATTCTCTTTTAACCAATTTCTATAATTCTCAGCATTTTTCAAATGTTCCTGATAATCATTGGTATAAATGTGGTAACCTGGTTTTTTAGGATCTGCAACAAAGAAAATAAAATCGTGATTTGCTGGTGATAAAACCGCATCAATTGCTCCTAAATTTGGTAAACAAATTGGCGCTGGTGGTAAACCTTTGTTACGATATGTGTTGTACGCATTCGAAGACCACGTCCATTTTTTGTACACACGTTGCACTTTTTGATCCCAACCATTTTCCATTTTATATGCATAAATAGAAGTTGGATCGGCTTCTAAACGCATATCTTTTGCCAAACGATTCATATATGCTCGTGCAACCTTTTGTTGTTCATCCATATTATCAGACGATTCTAATTGAACAATAGATGCTAATGTTGTCACTTGTAAAGGTGTCATGTTGAGCGCTTTTGCTTTTGCCAAACGATCTGCATTCCACACTTTGTCGTGTTGCGCCACCATTTTGTCCACAAACTTTTCTGGTGTTAATCCCCAATACACGAAATACGTTTCTGGAATGAAATATTGCTTTACCGTTTCGTCGTTTAACGTTGTATCGTTTTTTTCTTTCACAAAATCACGAATAGCTGTCAAAACTTCGATAGAATCCATATCAATTTGTTTGGAAACTGATCCCGCCAAATGGTAAATTGTTGGTTCATTTTTGATACGAAGTTTCACTTCTTCTTGCTCTCCTCCTTGCAAACGATCAATAATATCGCGGTTAGAATCTGAGCTTGAGATTTTATATTTTCCAGATTTTATCGTTGCTGGATAATCTGCATCTTCTGCATATTGTTTGAACAATTTTTCATCCTTCAAAAATGGTTTTAAAGAATCTAAAACTTGCTCAAATTTAGCTCCACGAGAGATATAGATATAACCATCTTTGGTTGCATTTCCTTTGAAACCGTCTATAAATGTACATCCTACAAATGCGAATGAACAGATTAATATTAATACTAAATTTAATTTTTTCATTGGATTGAATTAAATTTCAATTTCACCTTCAAAAACTTTTACTGCTGGTCCATTTAACCAAACATTGACAAAGTTATGATTATTTTCTTCAAAATTTACAGATAAATCTCCTCCCATTGCTTTTACTTTGATATCTTTTTTGTCTACCAAATTTTTAACATAAGCAGAAATCGCAGCAGCTGTAATTCCTGTTCCGCAAGCCAAGGTTTCGTCCTCAACTCCACGTTCATATGTACGTATCGTAAGACTTTTATCTGGCATTACTTCAACAAAATTTACATTAGAACCTTTCTCAAAATAGGGCGCTCCATTGCGAATCGCTTTTCCTTTTTTATAAACATTAACATCTTTTACATTTTCCACAAATTCTACGTGATGCGGCGAACCTGTGTTCATAAATAAATATTTGTCGTGATCTTCTACTTCATTTACATCAATCATCTGTAAACGAATAACTTCTTGATCTACGATACCATGATGCAAACCATCAATCGCATTAAATGTCATTTTGTCATTAGCCACATCCAAATCATTTGCAAATCGAATAATACAACGTCCTCCGTTTCCGCACATTGTACTTTCGTTTCCATCCGAATTGAAATACACCATTCTGAAGTCTGAATTTTCATCATTTTGTAACAAAATCAAACCATCAGCTCCTATCCCAAAATTACGATCACATAGCCTATTAATCAATTCTGTAGAGATTGGAAACGTTTTTTCTCGATCATCAATCATGACAAAATCATTCCCAGCTCCTTGGTATTTATAAAATTTTAATTTCAACTTCTTAAATTTTAAACAAAGTAAAGACATTTTTGTCACTCTTAACTAATGTTATAAAAGATTTATAATATAGTGTTAACATGCGTTAAACGGTTTGAAATGTTAAAATTTTGGTCTTAAATTTGATTTAATCTAAAAACATTAAAAACTTATATAATAAAAGATGAAAAAATATACAGGATACTTATTAGTTGGATTAGTGAGCTCTATGACAACTATGGGAGGTTTTTATTTGATGAATGATAATGGAAATAACCCATTTATTACGAATGCAAGTAATCAAAAGAATGGTGACTTTGAATTTGTAGATTATAAAGGAAATTACAATTACGATGCGCCAAACTTTGTGCAAGCATCTAATAAAGCTGTACATACAGTTGTGAGTATCAAAAATTATTCGAATCAAAGACAGCAACAACAACAGCAATTCTTTGATCCTTTTGATTTCTTTTTCGGGCAACCAGAACAACAACAAAGAGGAAGACAACAGCAACCAGATCAAGATCAACCATCTGGAATGGGTTCTGGTGTAATTATTTCACAAGATGGTTACATTGTTACAAATAATCACGTGATACAAGGCGCTTCTAAAATTGAAGTGACTTTGAATAATCAAAAAAGTTATATTGCTGAATTAGTTGGAACTGATCCAAGTACAGATATTGCCTTATTGAAAATTAGTGAAAAAGGTTTACCATTCACAAAATTTGTCGATTCTGATGCGATTAATGTTGGAGATTGGGTGTTAGCAGTTGGGAATCCATTTGGTTTGACTTCTACTGTTACAGCAGGTATTGTTTCGGCAAAAGGTCGTAGCATTAATATTTTAGGTAAAAATTCTGAATCACCAATCGAATCGTTTATTCAAACCGATGCAGCGATTAATCCAGGAAACTCTGGTGGTGCTTTGGTAAATGCAAACGGAGATTTAATTGGTATTAATACAGCTATTTCTTCACCAACAGGAGCTTATTCTGGTTACGGATTTGCTGTCCCTGCAAACTTGGTGAAAAAAGTTGTGGAGGATATCAAATCGTACGGAATTGTACAACGTGGATATTTAGGTATCAAAGGTTTTGATTTATCGAATGAAGATGCTGTAAAACAATACAACAAGCAATTCAAGAAAAATATTAAAACCGATAATGGAGTAATGGTAACTGAATTGGTAGCGAAAGGGTCTGCAATTGATTCTGGAATCGAAGAAGGCGATATTATTACAGCTGTAGATGGAAAACCAATTACATCTTTCTCTTCGTTATCGTTCATCGTAGGAAGCAAACGTCCTGGTGACAATGTTGCGCTTACTGTAAGACGTGGAAACTCTGAGAAAACATACAACATTACATTGAAAGATGCTAAAGGAAGCACTAAAGTGAGAAGCAAATCTGACTTAACGCCAACTGAAGTTCTTGGAGCAGAATTTGAGCCATTAACAGAACGTCAAAAAGATAGTTTCGGAATTAATTATGGTGTGATGGTAAAACATCTTGATAATTCAGGAAAATTAGCTGCAGCAGGTGTTCAAGAAGAATTTATTATCTTATCGATCAATGATAAAAATGTAAGTTCACAAGACGATATCGAAAAAATATTAAAAAATTATAAAGGTCGCGTATCAATTAAATTTGCAGATTATTACGGACGAATCTATACAAAAGGATTCACGATGGATTAAAATTTTGAGTCGATTTTAAATTTTAATAAATCATTATAAATAGCTACAACAAGATAAGTTGTAGCTATTTATCTTTACACTAAGTTTAATTTCAAAACCAAACGTATGACTTTAAGGAAAATCAGTACAATCTTCATTCTTTTATTCTCCTCTTTTGCATTCAGTCAAAACTTATTTGGCGTTTCAGGAAGTTATTCTAATCAATCTGGGAACTTTGCCAAACTAGGTCTGTTTTACACTTTTGGATTAGGTGATACATTTATCACTCCACGAATAGATGCCAACGCAAACATGGCTTATATGCGAGATAATTTTCATGTCATTCCAGAAATTGGTATTACAGGCTATTTTACCTCAGGCGGCTCATATATTTTTCCTTTTGTAGAAAGCGAGTTTACACCGTATACAATCACTCCAAAAGTTGGATTAACTTTTTTGACCATAGTTGAATTTGGAATAGGATATGGTTTTAAAATTAATGAGAAAGATAATTTCAAACCGATAAAAGGCTTTCAATTTTCTGCTGGAATTAATATTCCTTTCAATTGGAATTAGAGAAAGTAAAAACGACGAAAATTTATTTTTTTGGAAGAAAACTAAATAATTCATTAATTTTATCACATGAAAAAGTTCATCGCAATCTTTGTTTTTATCATTAGTTTTCAAGCGAAAGCACAACAAAATTTAACCGATTATTTTACAATTAATCTTGGTTATGAATATTGGAATGGAAATTATGGAAAAGTTGGAACAGATTTGTTCTTAGTACAAGATAACAACAATATTTTGACATTTAGCGCCAATGCAAATTTGGGTTATATGAAAGATAAATTTCGTGTAATTCCAGAAGTTGGAGCTGGATATATGTTCAATTTTCACAACAATACTGGTGATCCATATAGCTCTAACTTTAACTCCGCTTTTTATGTTATCCGTACTGAAGTTTCTCCGTGGACAATTACTCCAAAAGCTGGTATCGCAGTTTTGAGCATTGTAGAGTTAAATGCTGGTTATTCTTTCGAGTTTAGAGAAAATAAGAATTTTAAAGATATGAGCGGTTTCCGAGCTGGATTAACTATTCACTTGCCTACTCAGCTTTTTTAGCATTTCTAATACTTTTACGCAATTCTTTCAAACGAATATATAAATCTGAAGTCGACGCATTTTCTTCAATTGCATTAAAAATAAAGACACCTTTATCAATATAAAAGAAGATGATAGCTTCGTGATCTGCTACTTTAAAAGCATTTGTAATCCCATTTATTTTGTTCTCAACCCAAGATAATTTGCATGTTTTCAAATCAAAAATATGATCTTCATTACCCAAAATATCTTTGAAGATTAATTGTTCTCCTTGCGCATACAACACACCACTTCCTTGAAAAGATTTCATTTTAAGAAATCTACCTTGCGGACGCCCAATATTATAACGTACAACAGCCTTTAGATCTACCTGATCTGGTAAACTTTTCAGCGTATGTTGTTCATTTTTCTCTCTGACTTTCGCATCAGATACGGCAATAACAAAGAATATCGAAACAAAAATTCCGAAAATCAAAAATATTATTAGGATTGATATGATTGGTGCCATAATATATTAAATGTTAAGTAAAGTTATAAAAAAGCTTGAATTAATATCTAAATAAACCTTTTTTTTTACCTTAGCTTCGCAAACTGATAAAAATTACGAATGAATAAATTAATTTGGTTGTTATTTCCCGCCACAATCTTTGCTCAAAAAGGAGAAACACAAATAAAAGTTAATGCGTTAACAATGCCACTTGCAATGGTAAATCTTGGTGTTGAACATGCAATCACAGATAGAATAACTTTACAAGCTGACGGTTTTCTCTCTCCTTGGAAATCATTTGCAGGTAATCATTTATAAATGTATATGTTTTTTGGTGAAGGTAGATATTACTTTGATAAATCTTTTAGTAAATTTTATATAGGTCCAAACATTGGAGTTGGTTTCTTTGATATTCAAAAATGGAATTATTGGAACACTGATAAATATCAACGTGGAGTAGCAATCTTAACAGGAGCTACAATAGGTTATCAAGTAAAAATTAACGAACATTGGGGATTAGATGTTTTTGTTGGTGGAGGACACTCTCAAGGAAATTACAAAGGATATTATAAAGAAGATTCTCCTAATTTGGGACGATATGATTCTGCGCAATCATTTAATAAAAGTGGGGAGTGGCTGCTTTACAAAGGCGGTGTAATGCTTACTTATAAATTTAAACGAAAAAAATCCAACTAAAATTAGTTGGATTTTTTATATCTAGTATTATTTTACTCTTACACAGGCGTATTCATATCGAAAGCCTCTAGATATTCGGCAACACGTTTTACAAACATACCTCCTAAAGCTCCATCCACAACACGGTGATCGTAAGCATGAGATAAGTACATTTTATGACGAATTGCAATCATATCTCCTTGCGGAGTTTCGATAACAGCAGGTTTTTTCACAATTGCACCAACAGCCAAAATAGCTACTTGAGGTTGAGGAATAATTGGCGTTCCTAATGTATTTCCGAAAGAACCAATATTTGTAATTGTATACGTTCCTCCCTGTATTTCTGCTGGTTTCAATTTATTATTACGCGCACGATTTGCTAAATCATTAACCTGAGAAGCTAACCCCGCTAAATTAAATTGATCTGCATTTTTGATAACAGGAACAATTAAATTTCCACTTGGTAAAGCAGCCGCCATTCCAATATTGATATTTTTCTTCTTAATAATTTTATCTCCATCAACCGAAGCATTAATCATTGGGAAATCTTGAATTGCTTTTGCTACAGCTTCGATAAAAATTGGCATGAAGGTAATTTTCTCACCATGTTTTTTCTGAAATTCATTTTTATTTTTATCTCTCCACAACACAATATTCGTCATATCAACTTCTACGAAAGACGTTACGTGAGGAGCAATTTGTTTTGCTTGTAGCATATTTTGCGCAATAATTTTACGCATTCTATCCATTTCGATAATTTCGTCTCCTTCACCAACAGAAATTGGCGCAGATTGCACTTGCGGTGCTTGAGGTTGAGCAACTGGTGCAGCAACAGAAGTCGTAACAACTGTTTTCGCTGGTTGATTTCCTCTATTTTTAACGAAATCCAAAATATCATCTTTCGTTACACGTCCGTCTTTTCCTGAACCTAAAATTTGATCTAACTCAGCCTGAGAAACACCTTCTTCTTTCGCAATAGATTTTACTAAAGGAGAATAAAATTTATCATCTGACGAAGTAATAAGCGTTTCAGTTTTGATTGTTGCAACTTCAGCTTCGATAGATTTTGCTGTATCTGCAATTTCCTGATCGCTATTTGTATCTACTTCTTCTGCCGAATCAGCTTGTTCTACAACTCTATCAACAGACAAAATTGCGATAGGCTCACCTACTTTTGCAATTCCATCTACTGGAACTAAGATTTCTTTTAAAACTCCTGCAACTGGCGAAGGAACATCAGAATCTACTTTATCTGTTGCGATTTCTACAACCGATTCATCTTCACTAATCGAATCACCAATATTTTTGATCCAATTTGTTACAGTAGCTTCCATTACACCTTCTCCCATAGAAGGTAGAATTAATTTATAGTCAGACATTCTTGTGTTATTTGCTAAATACAAATCTAAACATTTTTTCGATTCAAAAAAATACTGTTAAAAAGATTAATGCTTTTTATTTTTAAATTATTCGCATTAATATCATAAATAATTATCAATTTAATAATTGATCTAACTTTTATAAGATTATTTTTAATGATTTGATAGTTTTGATTACATAAAAAAATCCCCCAATCTAAGATTGAGGGACTTTTTGAAATATTAAGAATGATTCTTAAGCTTCGTAAGTTGCAGTACCGTTGTTTACTTGAGGTTCTTTGATTTCACCAAAGCTTTTCTCGAAGTTAGTTACGTTTTCTGCTAACGATTGAGATAATTGTTTTGCTTGTAATGGAGACAAAATAATTCTTGATTTTACTGATGGTCTAGCACCTGGTAAAAATTGAACGAAATCTACAACGAACTCAGATGGTGAGTGGTTGATGATTGCTCCTGTAGCATAAACACCTTGAGCTACTAATTCGTTTAACTCAATGTTTAATCCTTCGTTTTGTTGATTTTCTGACATTATAATTCTTGTTTTGCGTTTATTAATTCCTCGTATTCACGGTTAGATCCTACGATGATGTTTTGATACTCTTTTAATCCAGTTCCGGCAGGAATTAAGTGACCAACAATAACGTTTTCTTTTAATCCTACTAAACCGTCTACTTTACCAGCTACAGCTGCTTCGTTAAGAACTTTTGTAGTTTCCTGGAACGATGCCGCAGACATGAAAGATTTAGTTTGTAAAGACGCTCTTGTAATACCTTGTAAAACGGCTTCTGCTGTTGCAGGTAAAGCCTCACGAGCTGTCACTAAGTTTTTGTCTTCACGTTTTAATTTAGAGTTTTCGTCACGTAATTCGCGAACTGTGATGATTTGTCCTGGACTTAATGTGTCAGAATCACCAGCATCTTCTACGACTTTCATTCCAAATAAACGATCGTTTTCTTGCATGAAATCGTCTTTGTGCTCTAAACTATCTTCTAAGAATCTTGAATCTCCTGAGTCTACAATACGAACTTTACGTAACATTTGACGTACGATAATTTCGAAGTGTTTGTCATCAATTTTTACCCCTTGTAAACGGTATACATCTTGAATCTCGTTTACTAAGTATTCTTGAACCGCTGTTGGCCCTAAGATTCTTAAAATATCTTCTGGTGTAATTGCTCCATCTGATAAAGGCTCACCTGCACGTACGAAGTCATTTTCTTGAACTAAGATCTGTGCTGATAATTTAACTAAGTAACGACGGATTTCACCATTTTTAGATTCAACGATGATTTCACGGTTACCACGTTTTATTTTACCAAAAGAAACAACTCCATCCATTTCACAAACAACTGCTGGATTAGATGGATTACGAGCCTCTAACAACTCTGTAATACGAGGTAAACCTCCTGTAATATCGCCAGATTTAGCTGACTTACGAGGAATCTTAACTAAGATTTTACCTGCATTAATTTTTTCACCATCATTTACCATTAAGTGTGCACCTACTGGTAAGTTGTATGTTTTTTCTTCACCATCAATTGTGATAACTCTTAACGCTGGAACTAATTTTTTATTACGTGATTCAGAAATAACTTTTTCTTGGAATCCTGTTTGCTCATCGATTTCAATTTGGAAAGTTACTCCTTGCTCTAATTGTTCGTACTCGATTTTACCAGTAGATTCCGCAATGATAACCCCGTTATAAGGGTCCCAACTTGCAATCTCTTGACCTTTTTGAACTTTAGCTCCGTTTTTAACAGATAAGATAGTACCATAAGCGATGTTAGTTTGTTGACGAACGTTTCCTAAATCGTCAATCACTTTCATCTCTGTAGAACGAGAAACAACTGTATCTACTTTGTTACCTGCATCATCTGTCGATTCAACAGTACGTAAGTCATCAAACTCAACTGTACCGTCAACTTTAGCATTAACTGTATTTTGCTCAGAAACGTTACCTGCAGTACCCCCAACGTGGAAAGTACGTAATGTTAACTGTGTACCAGGCTCACCAATAGATTGTGCAGCAACTACACCAACTGATTCACCTTTCTGAACACCTTTACCTGTAGCTAAGTTACGTCCGTAACATTTAGCACAAATTCCAGTTTTCGCTTCACAAGTTAATGGAGAACGAACTTCTACATTTTCGATACCTGCAGCTTCTAAAGCTTCACCAATATCTTCTGTGATAATGTTACCAGCAGCAATGATTAACTCACCATTATCTGGATTGTAAATATCATTTAATGAAGTACGACCTAATACACGAGAAGATAAACTTTCGATAATTTCTTCTTTTTTCTTAAGAGCAGATACTTCTAAACCTCTTAATGTACCACAATCTTCGTGCATTACTATAACGTCTTGTGCAACGTCAACTAAACGACGAGTCAAGTATCCAGCATCGGCAGTTTTTAAGGCAGTATCGGCAAGACCTTTACGCGCACCGTGCGAAGAAATAAAGTACTCTAAGATAGACAGACCTTCACGGAAGTTAGAGATAATTGGGTTTTCGATGATATCCCCACCAGTAGAACCAGCTTTTTGAGGTTTAGCCATCAATCCACGCATACCTGATAACTGACGAATTTGCTCTTTAGATCCACGCGCTCCAGAATCAAGCATCATGAATACAGAGTTAAATCCTTGTTGATCTTCTGTCATACGTTTCATTACAATTTCTGTTAATGTTGCGTTTGTTGTTGTCCAAACATCAATAACTTGGTTGTAACGTTCGTTATTTGTAATAAGACCCATGTTATAGTTCATCTTAATGTTCTCAACTTGGTTGATCGCACCTGAGATAAGGTCTTTCTTTTGTTCTGGGATTAAGATATCTCCTAATGAGAATGATAAACCACCCTCGAAGGCATTACGGTATCCTAATTGTTTCATATCATCTAAGAAAGCAGCCGTTGTAGGGAAATCTGTAATCTTGATGATTTTATTAATAATTGTACGTAACGATTTTTTCGTTAATACTTCATTAATATAACCTACTTGTTTCGGAACGATTTGGTTGAATAACACACGTCCTACAGAAGTTTCGATTAATTGATTTTCTATCAACTCCTCTCCTACACGAATTGTTCCTTTTACACGAATTGGCGCGTTTAAGTCAACAGCTCCTTCGTTGTATGCAATTTGAACTTCTTCATCTGAATAGAAAGTTAATCCTTCACCTTTTACTGTAAATTGGTGGTCTGTACGACGAATTTTCGTCATGTAGTAAAGACCTAAAACCATATCCTGAGAAGGTACAGTAATTGGAGAACCATTAGCAGGATTCAAAATATTTTGAGAAGCCAACATTAATAATTGTGCTTCTAAAACAGCTTCTGGTCCTAATGGTAAGTGAACAGCCATCTGGTCACCATCGAAATCGGCATTGAAGGCAGTACACACTAATGGGTGTAAACGAATTGCTTTACCTTCGATTAATTTCGGTTGGAATGCTTGGATACCTAAACGGTGTAACGTAGGGGCACGGTTTAATAAAACTGGATGACCTTTGATTACATTTTCTAAAATATCCCAAACAACTGGCTCTTTTCTATCGATAATTTTCTTAGCCGATTTAACTGTTTTTACAATTCCACGCTCGATTAATTTACGAACTACGAATGGTTTGTATAATTCAGCTGCCATATCTTTTGGTAAACCACATTCGTGTAATTTAAGTGTTGGTCCAACAACAATTACAGAACGAGCAGAATAATCTACACGTTTACCTAATAAGTTTTGACGGAAACGACCTTGTTTACCTTTTAATGAATCAGATAATGATTTTAACGGACGGTTACCATCAGCTTTTACAGCAGATGCTTTACGCGTGTTATCAAATAATGAATCAACCGCTTCTTGTAACATACGTTTTTCATTACGTAAGATTACTTCTGGCGCTTTGATTTCCATTAATCGTTTCAAACGATTGTTACGGATAATTACACGACGATATAAATCATTTAAATCTGATGTTGCAAAACGACCACCATCTAATGGAACTAACGGACGTAATTCTGGTGGAATAACCGGAATAACGCGCATTACCATCCATTCTGGACGGTTTACGTGGTGCATATTTGACTCACGTAACGACTCAACAACTTGTAAACGTTTTAACGCTTCTGTACGACGTTGTTTAGAAGTTTCGTTGTGTGCTTTGTGTCTTAATTCGTAAGATAACTCATCTAAATTGATACGAGATAATAGGTCTTCTAATGCTTCAGCACCCATTTTCGCAACGAATTTATTAGGATCTGTATCTTCTAGATATTGATTCTCGATTGGAAGAGTTTCTAAGATATCTAAATACTCTTCTTCTGATAAGAAATCTAATCTATTTAATTCTTCACCTTCTGGTCCTTTTGCGATACCTGGTTGAATCACTACATATCTTTCATAGTAAATTACCATGTCTAATTTCTTAGATGGTAATCCTAAGATGTAACCAATTTTGTTTGGTAATGAACGGAAATACCAAATATGTGCAATTGGCACAACAAGATTGATGTGTCCAATACGCTCACGACGAACTTTCTTTTCAGTAACTTCAACCCCACAACGGTCACAAACGATACCTTTATAACGGATTCTTTTATATTTTCCGCAGGCACATTCGTAATCTTTTACAGGTCCAAAGATACGCTCACAGAATAACCCGTCACGCTCTGGTTTGTGCGTTCTATAGTTAATCGTTTCAGGTTTTAAAACTTCACCTTTAGATTCTTGAAGAATCGATTCTGGAGAAGCTAACCCGATACGGATTTTTGAGAATTGACTTGTTTTATTTTTTGTTGACATATAGAAATGTATCTAACAATTATATTATTATAACGAAAAAGGTAGAATAATAGGTTGCCCTATTATTCTTCCAAGTTTATGTCTAATCCAAGACCTTGTAATTCATGTAACAATACGTTAAATGATTCTGGAATACCAGGTTCTGGCATTGGCTCTCCTTTTACGATTGCTTCGTAAGTTTTCGCACGTCCAATTACGTCATCCGACTTAACTGTTAAGATTTCGCGTAAGATATTAGATGCACCGAATGCTTCTAATGCCCAAACCTCCATCTCTCCGAAACGTTGTCCACCGAATTGTGCTTTACCTCCTAATGGTTGTTGAGTAATTAATGAGTATGGTCCGATAGAACGCGCGTGCATTTTGTCGTCAACCATGTGTCCTAATTTCAACATGTAAATCACCCCTACAGTAGCTTTTTGATCAAAACGTTCTCCAGTATTACCGTCATATAAATATGTTGTACCGTGTTTTGGAATACCTGCTTCTTCTGTGATGCGATCGATATCAGCGATTTCAGCACCATCGAAGATAGGTGTAGCAAATTTTTGACCCATTTTAAGTCCAGCCCATCCTAATACCGTTTCATAAATCTGACCGATATTCATACGAGATGGTACCCCAAGTGGATTAAGTACGATATTTACTGGCGTTCCGTCTTCTAAGAAAGGCATATCTTCGTCGCGAACGATACGTGCAACAATACCTTTGTTACCGTGACGTCCTGCCATTTTATCCCCTACTCTTAGTTTACGTTTTTTCGCAATGTAGATTTTTGCTAATTTAACGATACCTGCAGGTAACTCGTCTCCAACAGAGATTGTAAATCTTTCGCGGTTAAGTGCTCCTTGTAAATCATTGTACTTAATTTTGTAATTATGTAACAATTCTTTTACTAATTCGTTCTTATCCTCGTCTGTTGTCCAAAGAGATTCTGCTCCAGTTAAATTTAAGAAATCTTCAACATTAGATAAGATTTTTTGTGTGTATTTTACACCTTTCTTGATTACTTCTTCATTCAAGTCGTTGTAAATACCTTGAGAAGTTTTTCCGTTTAATAAAACGTATAATTTCTCTAATAAAATCTCTCTTAATTCGTTGAATTTAACGTCGTACTCAGCTTCTACACTATCAATAATAGCTTTGTCTTGAGAACGTTTACGTTTATCCTTAATACTACGTGAGAATAATTTTTTGTCGATAACAACACCACGTAATGATGGAGAGGCTTTAAGAGAAGCATCTTTTACATCACCTGCTTTGTCACCAAAGATCGCACGTAATAATTTTTCTTCTGGAGTTGGATCAGATTCTCCTTTTGGAGTAATCTTACCAATCAAGATATCACCAGGTTTTACTTCTGCTCCGATACGGATCATACCGTTTTCGTCTAAGTCTTTTGTAGCCTCTTCCGAAACGTTAGGAATGTCTGAAGTTAATTCTTCCATACCTAATTTTGTATCACGTACATCTAATGAATACTCATCGATGTGGATAGATGTAAACCAGTCTTCGCGAACAGCTTTTTCAGAGATTACAATAGCATCCTCGAAGTTGTACCCCTGCCAAGGCATAAAGGCAACAACCATGTTACGACCAATTGCTAATTCTCCTCCTTCTGTTGCATAACCTTCAGATAAAACTTGTCCTTTCTCTACACGATCACCAACTTTTACAATTGGTTTCAACGTAATTGTAGTTCCTTGATTCGTCTTTCTGAATTTTGTTAAATTATATGTTTTCTCAGCAGTATCGAAGCTTACTAATTCTTCGTCTTCTGAACGATCATATTTAATTGTTATAATGTCAGCATCAACATAAGTTACTGTACCTTCACGTTCTGCATTTACTAAGATTCTTGAATCTTTTGCAACTTGTTTTTCTAATCCAGTACCTACAATTGGTGCTTGAGGTTTTAATAATGGAACTGCCTGACGCATCATGTTCGATCCCATTAACGCACGGTTGGCGTCATCATGCTCCAAGAAAGGAATTAATGATGCTGAGATAGAAGCAATCTGGTTAGGTGCAACGTCAATTAAATCAACTTCTGCTGGCGTTACAACAGGGAAATCCCCATCTTCACGAGCAGTTACACGTTCAGTAGCAATAGTACCATCGTCTGTCATGTCGATATTGGCTTGAGCAATTACTTTTGATTCTTCCTCTTCCGCAGTTAAATAGATTGGTGCTGATTCGACGTCCACTTTTCCATCTTCTACTTTTCTGTACGGTGTTTCGATGAACCCTAAGTTATTAACTTTAGCGAATACACATAATGACGAAATCAAACCAATGTTTGGTCCCTCAGGAGTTTCAATTGGACATAAACGTCCGTAATGAGTGTGGTGTACGTCACGTACCTCGAATCCCGCTCTTTCTCTTGATAAACCTCCAGGTCCTAATGCTGATAAACGACGTTTGTGTGTAATCTCTGATAATGGATTTGTTTGGTCCATGAACTGAGATAACTGGTTCGTTCCGAAGAATGAGTTGATAACAGATGATAATGTTTTAGCATTAATCAAATCGATTGGTGTAAACACCTCGTTGTCACGAACATTCATTCTTTCACGGATAGTTCTAGCCATACGAGCTAAACCTACTCCGAATTGGCTAGCCATTTGCTCACCTACCGTTCTTACACGACGGTTAGATAAGTGGTCGATATCATCCACCTCTGCTTTAGAGTTGATTAATTCGATTAAGTATTTAATAATCGAAATGATATCTTCACGAGTCAATACTTGTACGTCCTCGCTAATGCTTAAGCCTAATTTTTTATTTAATCTGTAACGACCTACTTCACCTAATGAATAACGTTGATCAGAGAAGAATAATTTGTCAATAATTCCTCTTGCTGTTTCCTCATCTGGTGGCTCAGCGTTACGTAATTGTCTATAGATATACTCTACTGCCTCTTTTTCAGTATTAGTAGGGTCTTTTTGTAAAGTATTATGGATAATTCCATAATCAGCAGAATTGATGTCTTCTTTGTGTAATAAAATCGTCTTAACACCAGAATCTACGATTTGATCGATGTGATCTTTCTCTAAGATTGTTTCACGGTCTAAAATAATTTCATTACGCTCGATAGATACAACTTCTCCTGTATCTTCATCTACGAAATCCTCGTGCCATGTATTTAATACACGTGCAGCAAGTTTACGACCTACAACTTTCTTTAAATTAGCTTTATTAACTTTTACTTCTTCAGCTAAGTCGAAAATTTCTAAGATATCTTTATCTCTTTCGTATCCGATAGCACGTAATAAAGTAGTTAATGGTAACTTTTTCTTACGATCGATGTAAGCGTACATTACGCTGTTGATGTCTGTTGCGAACTCAATCCAAGATCCTTTGAAAGGAATGATACGAGATGAGTACAATTTTGTACCATTCGCGTGGAAAGATTGTCCGAAGAATACCCCAGGAGAACGGTGTAATTGAGATACAATAACACGCTCTGCACCATTAATAATGAATGATCCTGAAGGAGACATGTAAGGAATTGTTCCTAAGTATACGTCTTGCACTACAGTTTCGAAATCTTCGTGTTCTTCGTCCGTACAGTACAATTTAAGACGAGCTTTCAATGGTACGCTGTACGTTAATCCTCTTTCGATACACTCATCAATTGTGTAACGTGGTGGATCTACGAAATAATCTAAGAATTCTAAAACAAACTGATTGCGAGTATCCGTAATTGGAAAATTCTCAGCAAATGTTCGGTAAAGACCTTCATTTTTTCGTTGGTCAGGTCTTGTTTCCAACTGGAAAAAATCTTCAAACGATTTGATCTGAATGTCAAGGAAATCTGGGAACTGAGCGACTGCTTTTGCAGAAGAGAAGTTCAATCTTTCTTTTTTCTCAGTCGAGTTGCTTAATGTTGCTTTAGTGGCCAATTTCGAATGAATTTTGGTTTATATAATGACTTTATGCGTAAAAAGGTTTAGACCTAACACGTCCTGTGTTAGGTCCAAACCTATATTTTTGAGTAATAAAAATTACTTCAATTCTACTACTGCACCAGCTTCTTCTAGCTGTTTCTTTAAAGCTTCAGCTTCGTCTTTAGAAACTGCTTCTTTAACTGTTGCTGGAGTTGAATCTACTAAATCTTTAGCTTCTTTTAATCCTTTTCCAGTTAATTCTTTAACTAATTTAACAACTGCTAATTTAGATGCACCTGCTTCTTTTAAGATTACGTCGAATTCTGATTGCTCTTCAGCAGCTTCACCTGCTCCACCTGCAGCAACAACTACAGCAGCAGCAGCTGGTTCGATTCCGTACTCATCTTTTAAGATTGTAGATAATTCATTAACTTCTAAAACTGTTAAGTTTACTAACTCTTCAGCTAATTTTTTTAAATCTGCCATTTTAATGCTTTTTGTTTTTTAAACTTTTATTTGATATGAGTGTGTCTTATTCTTCTGAAGCTCCTTCTTCTGCTTTTGCAGCCTCTTTGTTCTCTAATTGAGAAACAACAGTTTTGATTGGAGATTGAAGTAACATGATGATGTCTGCGATTAATTCTTCGCGAGATTTCAATGCTACTAATTGTGGTAATTTGTCATCACCTACGAATGTATTATCTTCAATCCAAGCTCCTTTTAAAATAGGTTTTTCAGATTTTTTTCTGAAAGTATCGATTACTTTAGCTGGTGCATTACCAACTTCAGCAGTCATTAATGCTGTATTTCCTTTTAAAGATCCGTAAAGCTCTTCGAAGTTTTTGTCTTCGATTTGCTCCATAGCTTTCTTTAATAAAGTGTTTTTTACTACGCGTAAAGATACATTGCTTTTGAAGCAAGCTCTTCTTAATTCAGTAGTATTAACAGCGTTTAATCCGTCGATATCTGCTAAGTAGATGATTTTTGCTTCTGCTAATACAGCTTGCAATTCATCTATCATATTTGCTTTATCTTGTTTTGTCATTGCCATAATCTACTAATTTTAAGCGTTTACACTTTTTGGATCTACTGATACACCTACAGATTGAGTTGTAGAAAGCGTGATGCTTTTTACATATGTTCCTTTAGCAGCTGTTGGTTTTAATTTAATTAAAGTTTGAATTAACTCATTCGCATTTTCTTTAATTTTATCAGCATCGAAAGATACTTTACCAACTGCAGCGTGGATGATTCCGTAACGATCTACTTTGAAGTCGATTTTACCTGCTTTTACTTCAGAAACGGCTTTACCTACTTCTAAAGTTACAGTACCTGATTTTGGGTTAGGCATTAATCCACGAGGTCCTAAAACACGTCCTAATGGTCCTAATTTACCCATAACAGCTGGCATAGTAACGATAACGTCAACATCTGTCCAACCTTCTTTAATTTTTTGTAAGTATTCGTCTAATCCTACATAGTCTGCACCTGCTGCTTTAGCTTCTGCTTCTTTGTCTGGAGTAACTAATGCTAATACTTTTACATCTTTACCTGTTCCGTGTGGTAATGAAACTACACCACGAACCATTTGGTTAGCTTTCTTAGGATCTACACCTAAACGAACTGCTATATCTACAGAAGCATCAAACTTAGCGTAGTTAACTTCCTTTACTAATGATGATGCTTCATCAATAGAGTAAAGTTTGTTTTTTTCTACTTTAGCTAATACTTCTTTTTGTCTTTTTGTTAACTTTGCCATTTCCTAAAATGTTTTAATTATTCTGGAGCTTGCCCACCTTTTACAGTTATACCCATAGAACGTGCAGTTCCAGCAACCATTTTCATAGCAGATTCAACAGTAAAACAGTTCATGTCCGCTAATTTGTCTTCAGCAATAGCTCTAACTTGATCCCAAGTAACAGTACCAACTTTTTGACGGTTTGGTACACCTGATGCTTTTTTCAATTTCGCAGCTTCCATTAACTGAATAGCAGCTGGTGGAGTTTTAATTACGAAATCGAATGATTTGTCTTGATACACAGTAATAACAACTGGTAACACTGCACCTTGTTTTTCTTGTGTACGTCCATTAAATTGTTTACAAAACTCCATGATGTTAACACCTGCAGCACCTAAAGCTGGCCCTACTGGTGGCGAAGGATTTGCTTGTCCTCCTTTAACTTGAAGTTTTACAACTTTTTCAATTTTTTTTGCCATTTTTTTAATTCTTAAAATTAAGCGTTATGTGGAAGCAGCCTAAATTTCTACTTTTAATTTGTTGATAGATTGATTATGCAATCTTTTCAACTTGGTTAAAACTTAACTCTAGTGGTGTTTTACGTCCGAAGATTAAAACCATCACTTCAAGTTTACGTTTATCTTCAATGATTTTTTCAACTGTTCCGTTGAAGCCATTGAATGGTCCGTCGATTACTTTTACAGTTTCTCCTACGATGTAAGATATTCCTAAGTTTGTATCAACGTTTTCTGCTAATTCGTCAACTTTACCTAACATTCGGTTAACTTCCGATTGTCTCATTGGTACAGGATCACCTCCTTTCGTTGCACTCAAAAAGCTAATTACACCTGATGTATTCTTTACCATGTGAGGAATTTCCCCTACAAGTTCGGCTTCTATCATGATGTAACCAGGAAAGTGTACTTTTTCCTTTTGATATTTTTTACCGTTACGGATTTGAATCACTTTTTCCATAGGAACAACAATTTGTCCTACATAATCATTCAAATTTTGGTACTGAATTTCTCTTTCAATATAATCCTTAACTTTTAGCTCTTGTCCAGCTACAGTCTTGATTACATACCATTTCTTTTCACTCATGATTCTAATTACTAAACGGGATATTTTACAAACTAAAAAGCGCCGTAGATAAAGTTAAGCACTTGTGTGAATAATGTATCTACCGCATATAAAAATATAGCTAACAAAACTGTAGCTATTGCAACAATAATTGTGTCTCTTTGTAGATCTGAGAATGATGGCCATGTTACATGATCTTTAAATTCTACAAAGGAATCTTTAAAATATTGTACGACTTTCATATCGTTTTCATTTAGCACGGGCACAAGGATTCGAACCCTGATCAACGGTTTTGGAGACCGCTATTCTACCATTGAACTATGCCCGTAGATAAAAAGAGTGGTAATCATTGAAGATTACCACATCTTCTATATTATATTTTGACTAATTAGTCTAAAATTTCAGTTACCTGACCAGCACCAACTGTACGTCCACCTTCACGGATTGCGAAACGTAAACCTTCGTTTAATGCGATTGGTTGTAATAATTCAACTGTAATAGTTAAGTTATCTCCTGGTAAAACCATCTCAACTCCTTCTGGTAAGTTGATTTCCCCTGTTACGTCAGTTGTACGTACGTAGAACTGTGGACGGTAACGGTTGTGGAATGGAGTGTGACGACCACCTTCTTCTTTGGTTAAGATATAAACCTCAGCTTTGAATTTTTTGTGTGGTTTAACAGATCCTTGTTTCGCGATAACCATACCACGACGGATGTCAGTTTTATCAATACCACGTAATAATAAACCTACGTTATCACCAGCTTCACCTCTATCTAAGATTTTACGGAACATTTCAACACCTGTTACAGTAGAAGTTAATTTTTCTTCTCCCATACCAACGATGTCAACTGGATCACCAGAGTTAATTACACCAGCCTCGATACGTCCTGTAGCAACAGTACCACGTCCTGTAATAGAGAATACATCCTCTACCGGCATTAAGAATGGTTTATCTTGATCACGAACTGGTTGCTCGATCCACTCATCAACATTATTCATTAAGTTCAATACAGTTTCAACCCATTGAGGCTCACCATTTAATGCACCTAAAGCAGATCCTTGGATAACTGGAGTGTTATCTCCGTCATATTCGTAAGAAGATAATAAATCTCTCACTTCCATTTCTACTAACTCTAATAACTCAGCATCGTCAACCATATCAACTTTGTTTAAGAAAACAACGATACGAGGAACGTTTACTTGGCGACATAATAAGATGTGCTCACGAGTTTGAGGCATTGGACCATCAGTAGCAGCTACTACTAAGATACCACCATCCATTTGAGCAGCTCCTGTAACCATGTTTTTTACGTAATCCGCGTGACCTGGACAGTCAACGTGTGCGTAGTGACGGTTAGCAGTTTCGTACTCTACGTGAGATGTATTAATTGTAATACCACGCTCTTTTTCTTCTGGAGCATTATCGATTTGATCGAAAGCTTTTGCTTCTGAATAACCAGCATCAGCTAATACTTTAGTAATCGCTGCAGTCAAAGTTGTTTTACCGTGGTCAACGTGACCAATAGTACCAATATTTAAGTGCGGCTTATTACGGTTGAAAGTTTCCTTTGCCATTTTACTTTTTATTAATTTCTATTGTTATACTTAAATTAAAAAAATAACTTTAAATTATTTTCAAGTGTAAAAATACACTTTTTGATTTATATAAAGATATTAATTTTTGACTCGCGTTAACCTTGGTTTAAATGAGTCTCAACAACTACTTAAAAGATTAACTATACTGGACGAACCAGAATTTGAGCGGGAAACGGGACTCGAACCCGCAACATTCAGCTTGGAAGGCTGACGCTCTACCAATTGAGCTATTCCCGCATTTACTTCTAAAAAGCTTTGCAAATTTAAAGATTAAATCCTAAACCACAAAAAATTTTAAAAATTAAGTTTGTGGGGAGAGCAGGATTCGAACCTGCGAAGGTTACCCAACGGATTTACAGTCCGTCCTCGTTGGCCGCTTGAGTATCTCCCCGCCTTATTTTTTTGTTCTTCTAAAAACCTTGAGCCGATAGAGGGACTCGAACCCACGACCTGCTGATTACAAATCAGCTGCTCTAGCCAGCTGAGCTACATCGGCATTTTTGTTTTTAAAAGCATTATTTAAAAGAACAATCCGTTAAATATGTTTGTTTAACGGACTGCAAATTTACGTTGTTTTTTGAATTAACCAAATTTTTAGGTTCTTTTTTTAGTCAATTCGTTATTTTTTATCTTTCGCTAATTTTTTCTTTTTTTCTGATAATTAATTTTTTTAATGTATCTACCGCCAAATCAATACATTCCTCAAAAGACTGTCCTGTTTTACTCACAACAATGTCATCTCCTGGTACTTCTAACTTAATATCAACTGTCTTATTATTTTTTTCTGCAGTATTCTCTAACTTAAAAGAAACATTCGCTGCAATGATTTTGTCTGACAAAGTTTCTAATTTTTCTAATTTTTTCTCTAAATACTCCTCTAAACCTGGTTTAGTATTGAAGTTTACTGCTTGAAAGTTAATTGTCATAATTACTCTTTTTTGTTCTCACGCGGGTGAGCTTTGTTAAACACTTTTTTTAAATTTTCTATACTCCCATGTGTATAAATTTGAGTCGATGACAAACTTGAATGCCCTAAAATATCTTTTACTGCATTCAGATCTGCTCCTGAATCTAACATATGAGTCGCAAATGAATGCCTCAACATATGAGGACTTTTTTTATGTTTTACACTTATAAGACTAAGATAGTATTTTACTTTCGAATAAACAAGATTATCGTACAAAGGTTTTCCTTTTTCTGTTACAAAAACATTCGTACATTGTAAAGTAATTTCGTTATGTTTTCTAGTGTTATAATTCGCCAAATCCTCTAACAGAAAGGTAGAAATAGGAATTATGCGTTCTTTATTTCTTTTTCCAAGAACTTTTATAGAAAGTGTATTCGGATCGATATCATTTTCTTTCAAACCAATTAATTCGGCACGTCGAATTCCTGTTTGATACATTACATCAATCATTAATCGATCACGTAAACCTTCGAATGTGTCAGGGAAAAATTCATCATTATTCAACAAATCATTCAACTCTGCTTCTGTAAATGGCACCAAAACTTGTTTATTTTGTTTGAGTGAATGAATTTGTTCGATTGGATTAATGGAAAGATGATTTTCTTTGACCAAATATTTATAAAACGTTCGTAAAGCGCTTAATTTGCGATTAACTGTTTTCTCAGACTTTTCTAATTCTGATAAATGCATCACAAATGCACGAATATGATTTTTTGTTGCAAGTTGTATTTCTGACGAATTTTCTTCTTGTTGATAGAACTCAACAAAATCGTCCAAATCTCTTTTGTAGCTAGTAATTGTTAGCGTAGAATAGTTTTTCTCGAGCGCTAAATAATCTAAGAATAGTTGAATAAATTCCATAAAAAAACCTATTCATCAAAGTTACAACTTTAATAAATAGGTCAACAGAAATTAATTTCTTTATATCGTTTAAAACGGCAATTTATGCTTCCTCCTTTTCGATTAAGGCTTGTTTGTAGATTGCTCTACTCATCTTAATTCTATTTGTAACAGAAGGTTTTGTAAATTGTTGACGTGCTCTTAACTGACGTACAACACCTGTTTTATCAAATTTTCTTTTGTATTTTTTTAGAGCTCTTTCGATTGACTCTCCGTCTTTTACTGGTATAATCAACATAATTTTATCTATTTCTTTTTGAGATGGCAAATATACAACTCTTTAGTAATTAAACAAATCGTTTTGTATTAATCTTTCAAAATATTTCTTCCAATCACTAATTTTTGGATCTCAGTTGTTCCTTCACCGATTGTACACAACTTAGAATCACGGTAGAATTTCTCTACTGGAAAATCTTTTGTATATCCGTATCCACCAAATATTTGAACTGCTTCATTCGAGATTTTAACACACGCTTCCGATGCATAATATTTTGCCATTGCACCTTCTGTCGTCATTGGTTTTTTATGATTTTTTAAATAAGATGCTTTACGAATTAATAATTCTGAAGCTTCGATTTCTGTAATCATTTCAGCCAATTTAAAGTTAATTGCTTGGAAATTTGCAATTGCAGTTCCAAATTGATGACGCTCTTGTGCATATTTCAATGCTGCTTTGTATGCTCCTTTCGCGATTCCTAAAGATAAAGCTGCAATCGAGATACGACCACCATCTAAAATCTTAAGTGCTTGCTTGAAACCATCACCAACATTTCCTAAACGATTTGCATCCGAAACACGTACGTTATCGAAGATTAACTCTGCCGTTTCCGAAGCACGCATTCCTAATTTATTTTCTTTTTTACCCGATGTAAAACCTGGCGTTCCTTTTTCTATTACAAAAGCTGTCGCGTTATTTTTAGCTCCTTTCTCTCCTGTTCTTGTCATCACAACCGCAACATCACCAGAAATTGCATGTGTAATAAAGTTTTTTGCTCCGTTAATCACCCATTCATCTCCATCTTTTACAGCTGTTGTAGACATTCCTCCTGCATCAGATCCTGTGTTGTGCTCTGTTAATCCCCAAGCACCAATCCATTCTGCTGTTGCTAATTTTGGTAACCAACGTTGTTTTTGTTCTTCGTTACCGAATTCTAAAATATGATTTGTACAAAGTGAATTATGTGCCGCTACAGACAAACCGATAGAAGGATCAACTTGTGAAATTTCATCTACAATTGATACATATTCATCATATGACAAACCACTTCCTCCATATTCTTCTGGAACAACGATTCCCATGAATCCCATTTTTCCAAGTTCTTTGAAAACTTCAACTGGAAAAGTTTGAGCTTCATCCCACTCCATTATATTCGGTTGAATGTATTGTTTTGCAAAATCTCTTGCCGATTGCGCGATTAATGATAAATTTTCATTTTCTAAGAAATCCATTTTTTTGAGTTTTTTTGTTTTTTTATGACTTTCCTCCAAAAGTAATAAATTTCTATTAAGTGAAAAGTTTTTCTTTTACGATTATTTTTACTCATTAAAAATAATTGACTATCAGCGTGTTTAAGTTAATAATATCCTTAAAAAAAACAAATGTTTAAAGTCATTTTCGGAAATGATATTTGACATTTTAATTCGGATGAATTAATCCGAGTTTTGTTTCGAAAAATAAAATAAACATTATGAAAAAAGGACTATTAATAGTAGGAGCAATCTTTGCATCAGCAATTTCATTTGGACAAGAGGCTAGTGAATTACATATGCGTGTAAGAGCAACTGGTGTAGTTCCTATGGAAGATGCTAAAATAGAAGCAATAGGTGGAAATGTAGCGGTTACAAACAATCTTATTCCAGAAATTGACTTTACCTATTATATTACAAAAAATATCGCGGCCGAATTAATCTTAGGAACATCTAAACACGAAGTTGTAGCGGTAAATACTGCATTAGGAAATTTAGATTTGGGACGAGTAATGCTGTTACCTCCAACTCTTAATGTACAATATCATTTGTATCCAACCAAAAACCTAAAACCTTATGTTGGTGCTGGAATTAATTATACAATCTTCTATGATCAAGGGCAAGGAAAAGGGAGAAACGCAGCCGTAACTAGTGTAGATTACAAAAACAATGTAGGTTTCGGATTTCAATTAGGATTTGATTACAAAATCAATGATAAATTATACTGGAACGTAGATGTTAAAAAATTATACTTAAACACAGACGTTACAGTTGGTGCAGCTTTAGACAAACAAGTTTATGTACCAGCAGATGTAGATCTTAATCCTTGGTTAATCAGTACTGGTATTGGTTTCAAATTATTCTAAAATCGACCTTTTATATATATTATGATTTTTTATTAACCAACTAAAAGATCAAAAAGAGAAGCAATTGCTTCTCTTTTTTTATTTAAATTGATTTATTTTTACTCCTCCACTCTTTTATCTTCAATGTGATTTGTTCGAAAATATTCTCGAACCGAAACAAACGTAGGTTCTATATGCACTAAAACGTCTTTTACTTGTGGCATTTTGGCTTGTACAGCATCTTTCAGATCATGACTAATTTTATGTCCTTCCACTACCGAAATCGTTCCATCGACTATTGCATGTAAATCCACATAATAATTCATTCCGTTCTTACGCACATTACATTTTTCAGTCGCCATAACACCAGGAACATGCGAAGCGATTTCTCTGATTTGTTCAATTTCATTTTCGTACAATTGTTCATCCATAATTTCTCCCAACGCAGGTCGAAGGATTTTGTACGCATTATATAAAATAAAACTTGATGCAAAAAGTGCTGCAACATCATCTGCTGCCTCCCAACCTGGTCCCATTACCAATGAAATCGAAATTCCGATAAACGCCATTAACGATGTAATTGCATCCGAACGATGATGCCAAGCATCTGCTTTTAGAGAAGAACTATTGGTTTCAACACTTTTTCGCATTACATACTGAAACGATAATTCTTTGAATAAAATAATTCCTCCAAGTACTAATAAGGTAAATGGTTTGGGCTGATGATGTGGTGTAATAATATTGTTAATACTTTCTTTTGCAATGATAATCGCAGAAACAATAAGGAAAGTAACCACTAAAAATGTGATTAACGCTTCTGCTTTTCCGTGCCCGTAAGGATGATTTTCATCTGCAGGTTTTGCAGAATACTTTAGTCCAAAGAAAACAAATATAGAAGAAAAAACATCTGCCGAAGACTCGATTGCATCTGCAATAAGTGCGTAAGAATTCCCAAAATAACCAGCCAAAAACTTAATTCCAGCCAAAGAAGCGTTTCCTACAATACTAAAAATTGAAGCTTTGATTGCTTTTTCCGAATTATCATTCATACCAAAAAAATAAGCCCTACAAATGTAAGGCTTATTCTAATTTTATATCTCGAAAATATTATTTTTCTAAGAATGGGTATTTGTAATCTTTTGCAGGAACAAATGTTTCTTTGATTGTTTGAACAGAAGTCCAACGTAACAAGTTCATTGCAGAACCTGCTTTATCATTTGTACCAGAAGCACGTGCTCCACCAAATGGTTGTTGTCCTACAACTGCACCTGTTGGTTTATCGTTGATGTAGAAATTTCCACAAGCATTTTTCAATGCTTTAGCAGCTAATTCTACAGCAGCACGATCTTTCGCGAAGATTGATCCTGTTAATGCGTAAGCAGAAGTTTCGTCAACTAATTTTAAAGTTGCTTCAAATTCATTTTCATCATAAACATAAACTGATAATACAGGCCCGAAGATTTCTTCTACCATTGATTCATATTTAGGGTTCGTTGCTTTGATAACTGTTGGTTGAACAAAATATCCAACTGAATCATCATAAGTACCACCTATTACAACTTCAGCTTCAGAAGATGCTTGTGCACGATCGATATATGCTTTAGATTTTTCGAAAGAGTTTTTATCGATAACCGCTGTCATGAAATTAGAGAAATCCTCTGGAGATCCTAATGTAACAGTTGCTAACATTTCTTTCATTTGTTTCTCAACTTCGCTCCATAAGTTAGATGGAATATAAGCACGAGAAGCAGCAGAACATTTTTGTCCTTGGTATTCAAACGCTCCACGAACTAAACCTACAGCAACTTCTGTTGGACAAGCTGATTTGTGAACCATTACGAAATCTTTTCCTCCTGTTTCTCCTACGATACGTGGATAAGTTCTGTAATTGTTGATGTTATCTCCAATTTGTTTCCATAAAGTATTGAAAACTTTTGTAGAACCTGTGAAGTGTAAACCTGCAAAATCTTTATGTTCTAAAACTGTTTTTGCAGTTTCTGCTCCATCAGTTAAGATCATGTTGATTACACCATCTGGTAAACCAGCTTTTTTGAACACTTCCATTGTTACTTTAGCAGCTAAAGTTTGTTTATCAGAAGGTTTCCAAACTACAACGTTCCCCATCAAAGCCATACAAGATGGTAAGTTACCAGCAATTGCAGTAAAGTTGAAAGGAGTAATTGCAAAAGTAAACCCTTCTAATGGACGATAATCTACACGATTCCAAATTCCAGGAGAAGAAATTGGTTGATCTGCATAAATTTCTGTCATGTATTGTACATTGAAACGTAAAAAGTCAATCAACTCACAAGCTGAATCAATTTCTGCTTGCATTGCATTTTTAGATTGACCAATCATTGTTGCAGCATTTATTTTTGCACGGTAAGGACCAGCAATCAAATCTGCAGCTTTCAAGAAAATTGCCGCTCTATCTTCCCAAGGCATTGCAACCCAAGCTTCTTTTGCAGCTAAAGCTGTATCAATCGCTTTTCTTACATCATCTTGTGTTCCTTCGTGGAAATAACCAACAACTTTTTGGTGGTCATGTGGAGGACGAATTTCTTTTTTATTTCCTGAAAAAATTTCTTCAGAACCAATGTATTGAGGAACTTCAGTTACCTCGTTAAACATTTTTTTGTATGCGTCTAATAATTGCGCACGCTCTGGCGTTCCAGGAGCATATGATTTTACCTCTTCGTTAACAGCGTGAGGAATTTGAGCAAATGATTTTGACATTTTGATTATTTTGTTTGTTTATACTTTTCAAAGTTCAAATTTAAGAAAAATAAATGGAAATGTTTCAGTTCAGATAATTAAGTCTTTTATCACTTTAAACATAAAATCATCCATTATTCTTCCTTTTTATTTTCTTTTTTATCTTTTGTATGAAGAATTTGATTTTCGATATTTTCTAAATATTGAATCTGCATTTCCTGTATTTCTAATAATTTCTTATTCTGATGAACCAATAAATGATCTATTTTTTCGCTTAATAATTTTATTTCCAGTTCGGCTTTCAAATTAATTTTATAATCATGTTCGGCTCTATCACGGTCTTTATCTTCTTGACGATTTTGACTCATCATAATAATTGGAGCTTGTATTGCTGCTAAACAAGACAAAATCAAATTGAGTAAAATAAATGGATAGGGATCAAAACCTTTGTTGTGCAACATCCAGAAATTAAGAAACATCCAAGCCAATAAGAAAATAAAAAACGAAATAATAAATGTCCAACTTCCTCCGAAAGACGCTACTTTATCTGCAATTCTATCGCCTGTTGTCAATGGCTTTGATGTATTTTCTTTTATATTTTCGGAAAGAATAGAATTATCACGAATTGCTTCTACTACATCTTGATCCAATTTTTCCATTTCACCTTTTTCTTGCGAAATCAAATTTGCAAAAAATTGACGACGATATTTGTTCAATATTTTTATCGAAACATAATCTTCTTCGGTAATTGCTGGATAATCTTGCTCAATCAATTTAAAAATCTCTTGCTGAATTTCTTTTCCTTTTACAGCTTCGTAGCGATTAATTGGTTCTTGAGTTACAAAACATTTCATAATAATCTATTTTAGTCAAAAATCACATTACAAAAAACGCTCCTAAAATTAGAAGCGTTTTAATTATTAAAAGTTATTTGTGTAATAATCGAAATATTTACAATTTGATTTTATTTCTTGATATGTTTTCGTGTCCGAATATTGTTTCAAATTTTTAAAATTAGAACGATAATTTGCCACTTTAAACCCTAAAATTTTATCTTCGTTATCATATTGATTTTCGTACAAACGTTTCAACACAGGGTCTTTTGCATTATAAAATCTTCCTTGTTCATTCTTAGACAATGCAAACAAAATTTGCGCTTTCATTTCTTTGTCTTTTGTCGAATCAAAAGCTTTTTTCAAATAATTTTCTGACGGCGTAAAATTATCTACGTAGTTTCCACCCCAACCGAAACTTTTGTAAAAGAAGTTGCTTGTCGCTTCATATTGATCACCATAATTATTAAATTTTGGTCCATTATCATTGTTTCGATCAAATGTCAACAAATAACGATAATAGCCTAAAGTCGTCGTATTGTAAAAGAAATTCACCAACAAATAATTCGCTTTTGCAGCTTCTTCGGTATTCTTCTTTGCTATTTTATTCAATTCAATCATCGCATTTGTCAATTCTAATTTTGACATTTTTGGTTTGATAAATTTGAATTCATTCAAATATGGTGTTGCGATCACTTGATTTTCGTCACAATTGAAACATTCGATTTTATTGTAACCAAAAATTTTATTCGGAATATTATGATAGCCATCAAACTGATTTTCTACCCAAGTTTTGCTCTCTTTTTCTGTTGTATAATCGTAATCATAAACAAAATAAGCACTTTCTGACGTGTGATATTTTTGATCAATCTTCTCAAATTCTTTTTTCGCCAAATCAAATTTCATTTCGCCTAAATACAATGTTCCTTTGAAATCGGCTAAATAATCTGATAATTTAAACTGAATTTCTTTTGATTTTTCTGTTCTCCAATCCCATGAACTCGATTTTACTTTTGCATTAATCAAATATTTTTCGAAAGCTGTTTTATTCGATTTTTTATCCAATTTATCTAAATCATTGATAATCGTCCAATCTGGATTTGAACCTAATTGTGTAATTTCATTATGAATCAAAAATGCTTTTCCTTTGTCACCTTGCAAAAAATATCGATTTGCTAAAACATCTAAAATCACATTTTTCAAGTTCATTTTTTGATCATCTTCATCCGAATAACCATAGACATCTTCTGGTAATTTTGGATATTCATAATTCAAAATCGACGCATATTTTTGCATCAATTGATTCTCAAAACTATCTGTAATTTTCTTTTGTTCGAAAATTTCTAATAAAATTTCAATCACTTTTTTCTGTTGTTGAAATTCTTTCGAAGTTGAATTTACTTTTGCTAAATAATCCTTTGTTTCCGCAAAATTTTTGTTCAATAAATTAAGATACGCCACCGATAAATTCCAATATTCTTTGTCATTAGCTTTTGTTGCTTGCGATTTTGCCAAAGAAATTAATTCATTAATCTGAATTTCATCTTTCGAATTTTCATCAGAACTTCCATAATAATCGTTATTCGCTTTTACAGGCAAATACAAATCCGTGTATTTTTTTCGCACTTGCGACGAATCCCAATAATAATCTTCAGGATTTTGTTGCAAATATTCGCGCTCAATTAAATTGATAGAACGCGCAAATAAAATTCTCGCTTGTGGCGCATTTACATCATTTGCAATAATTTTTTTTGCAGGCGCCAACGGATTCGAAAAATCGTTGTAACCAATTAACAAATACAAATCATTTTTCTCTTGAATCGTTTTGGCATTGGCTAACATTTTCTCATAATTCAAATCTTCTGTCACGCGCATCGATTGATAAGCACTCATTTTTCGATCATTCGAATGAGAAAAAACTTCGAAAAAGTCATAATTCGCTTGAATATAATTTCCAAGTGCACGCTCCGCTCCACCTTTTTGATCTAATGCATAATAGTACATCGAATTTTTGAGTCCTTGCGAAGCCACATACATATTAAAATAGTTGATGGCATCTTTATATTCGTGGAAATAATGCGCAAAACGTACCAATTGATAACCATAACGGATTTTTAATTCTTTGTCCGTTTCTGCATTCCAACTTTTCTTTAGAACTTCAAGAACTTTTTTATAATTTAGATTATTGACATTTTTTTCGGGACGATCGACATACGACCATTCACCATTATCGATGTAATAAAAAGCCATGTAAGGCTCTAAATACTTAGCATACGACAGATAAAGTAAACTTTGTTTATTCTTTTTTACCCAATCTGTTGTTGCAAAATTATAGTTCGAATTCGACGATTTTCCATTCTTTACCATCATATCAATTTCTTGTTTCGATGCTTTAAAAACCAACTCAAATGCTTGTTGATAGCTAATTCCCAACGTTTTTTGCCAATCCAAAATATTTTCATTCTTTTGATTTGCATCCATTGTATAATATGGATTATCCAAAGTCATCAAAAATGGCTGATATTGCGGTGCTTCGCTTAATGTTTGCGAAAAAAGATTGTAGTAATAATAATCTTCTCCACCACCATCAGCACACGCAAATACTTTGGTTAAACCAAAAGTTAAGCATAAAGTAAGTACTATTTTTTTCATAATTGTGTTGGTATTGTTTTCAAAAATTTTGAGTCTAAATGATAATAAATCAAGCGATAATTGTAAGATAATTTTGTATCGATAAATGATTTTGTTTCAACTAATAATTCGGGAGAAATCCTTTCAACTTTTATTGTAAAACCTTTACTCACATAAAAATTTCGAACAAAAAAATCATCTTCCACTTCATAAAATCCATTTCTGATTTTCTTTACAGGTTTTCATATCAAATCTTGCTCCGAAAAGGAATTGATTAATTTTATTCTTCCTTGATGATTTGTCAAAATTGCCCACGAATAAATTGGCAAAGCAACATCTAATCTGATTGGATAATCGTTCAAGTTTTTTAAATAATCTTTTGCTATTTTCAAATCTAAAATCGAATTATTTTCAGATTGATCGGTTGGATTTTCTGTTGCATAACACATCAAAACCATTTTATCTAAAGGCGGAACACCTTCTTGTTCTTTAAATTTGACTTGATGCAAACGTAAAGTCGCTGAAAGTTTTTTGCCCGAAATATGTTTCAATTCTGACAAAAACATAAAATAATTTTCTCGCGTAGATTTCGTCCAATCACAATCTATCTGAATTTCATTGAAGTTTTTCAGACTTCCTCTTTCAGCCGTTTCACTCAAAAAATTATACACATCTTTTGCTAAAATTTTGACTTGATCTTTTGAAGTATTCAGAAAAGTTTGATTGGTAATAAAAACCGTCGGAATATAATTGACATTGAGCTTCGTTGCATCAAAATTCTGAATAATTCCAACTGGAGAAATTTTATTCAACTTTTTATCCACATCAAAAAAACGAACATAAATATTTTCCACTTTTAGTGAATCAACCGCTTTTTTCTCTGTTTCATTCACCGAATAATTACTTCGCCAATAATAAAAATCAATTGGTGATTTTTTGGTTTCAGAAATACATCCAACCAAACTAATTATCGTAAACAGTGTTAAAAATCTAAATAAAAATTTCATACTCAAATTTAACTCAAAATCTATAAATCACAATCGATGAAAATAGTGAGATTTTATCAAATTAATTGTCGAAATTTATCCTCTATAATATTCTTAAAAAATGAATGATAAAAATTTTCAGCGTGTAATCGAAATGTCTTTTGCAAGTGTTTATCCGCATTATATCACGAAAGCAGAAAAGAAAAACCGAACAAAAACGGAAGTTGATCAAATTATTTTTTGGTTAACAGGTTATACTGAAAAAGATTTGGAAGAAATTTTAACAAAGAAAACTAACTTTCAGGATTTTTTTGAAAATGCACCAAAGTTTAATCCAAATGCGGCTAAAATAAAAGGTGTAATTTGCGGCTATCGTGTGGAAGAAATTGAAAATCCATTGATGCAAAAAATTCGATATTTAGACAAATTAATCGATGAATTAGCCAAAGGAAAAACGATGGAAAAGATTTTGAGAAGTTAGATTATTTCCACTTTTTGATATGTTCAATTGGTTGCTTTAATTGAAAACTTAACGATTTTATTTTTGCTTTGATCAACTTTTTTCGTCCATAATAACTTCTTGTGTAATGCAATTCTGCATCGCCTACAAGTTGCAACCATTGTTGATGAAAATATTCAGCCTTTTTCTTGTGTTGACCAATAATTTCGGGAACCGAATGATAATCTCTTTGTTTGAAAAGCTTCATCAGCACACTTTTTCGTTCGATAAAATAACGTGGATTATCAATTGGATTTAAAATATTTTCGAGCGAATGTAAAAAAGTCGCCTTATCATAAGTTGTTGCCGACAATAAACTACACGAAATATTTCCCGATTTATCTACAGTTGTCAAAATATTTGTTTCTCGCAATTCATTAGACAATAAATTAAAATGTTGCAAAGTATTGAATAACGCAACAGCTATTTTCTGAAAATCTTTGGTGATATCTCTATATTGAATATAAAGTTTGATGTTTTTGTAAAAATTAACTCCGAAATACACAATTCCGACCGTTGAGAGAAAAATTATGGTTGAAAGAAAGCTTTTTTTCGACATCGAAAATAAAAGTGTTCGAATACTTTCTTCGAAAAAGAAAACGATAAAAGAGATGAATGAAAGAAGTAAACTTGTTGTTAAACTTTTTATCGACTTCGAATAATACAAATGTTTTGAGAAATCATATTCTTTTTCTCCGTCATAAAAATACTTTAATTCATTATCAATCTTTGTTCCTTCGGCAATAGAATTTGTCCAAGAATCTCTAATTTGAACATCATTTTTACTCCATTCTATCGTTTGCTGATTGTAATTTTCAATAGATTCCTCTGTAAATTGTTCAGGAAGATTCAGACGAGAAATACCATTCGAAATCGTGTTTTCTTTTTGCGAAATCCCAACAAAAGCCTCAAATCGTTGTCTCATTTTATCCAAATCTCCACCTCCATTTTGCGCAAACAAATCCAACGTAACCAAATGCCAAACGTTACTCACTTTATTTGGTTCTTCAGAATTCACACGAATCGCACGCCCACGCATCTGATTTGATGTTACAAAAGAACCTACATTACTCGCTAAAATCAAACTATTGATACTCGGCGCATCCCAACCTTCGCCCAAATAAGCGCGAGTTCCGACAATTATTTTGATAACACCTTTGTTAAATAATTTTGTTAAAACAGCCAATAAATTTCCTCTTGAATTATCTTCCGTAACAACTTCGAAAAAATTATCATCGAACATCACCGATTTAAACTGAATCGCTTCTGCTCTATCTTTGAACTGATAAATTATTTTTGGAAGAATTGTTTTCGAAACGATTACCATCGAACCTGTAATAATCGCAAGATGTGGAATTATTTCTGAATTTAGATTTCGAAGTTTTTCGAAAATTGGAAAAACGCCTAACTTTATTTTACTTGGTTCATTCTGTAAATTATCCGAATAAAATTCTTTTCGAATATAATCGGTCAAAATTACCATGTGCAACTTATCGCCCAAATGTTGGTATTCTGATTTTACAATTTCTGCAATACTATCAATCTTTTTTACACTATTTATCAGCGAATTTTTAACTTTTTGATTATAATGTAACGTAACTTTTATCTGATCGATTGCTCCGATTCGTTTTAAATTCGTTAAAAAAGGTTTCAAAAATTTCTCGTGTTTTAAATAAAATTCTTCATCTTTAAAAAACAAATAATTAAACATACATTCTGCCCAATAATAATTGAAAGGCGGAAAATCTATCGTTTCATTTTCTAATAAATCCAAATGCTGAAAATCCAATGGCGTATCAAACGATTTCAGATAAATCACAAAAGACGCATACACATCAAAATCTGCATAAATTTCGTCGAAACAACTTGCGGGTGTTTTGATAAAATCTAACGTCAAAACAAAATCATACAAAGCTGTATTCTGTTTAACTTCTTGGAAAAAAGCTTCTACTTCTTCAAGATTTTTAGAAATAATTTCACTCTCAAAATTTATGGGAAATGAACACAACAACAAATCTTGATGCGGACACAAATCTTTTTGTTTGACTAATTCTGGAATAGATATTTCGCAATCAATCGGACCACAAAAAGTGAGATAACGATTCCATTCTTCTTTCGCAACATCAAAAGGCGGCGTAGCAGTTAACGCCACAATCTTTGGTGATAATTCACTTTTGATTTTATTGAGACTTTTCCACCATTCATTTTTTAGATGATGCGCTTCATCTACAATCAAAGTTTTGACGTTATTTTCTTTTAATAATTGAATCAAAGATTGTTCGTCTTTTACCATCGAAGCATGTAATCCTTGATAAGTAGAAATGGTAAGAAATTTTGGTTGATGAATATCCATCGAAATCCAATCGACTTCCTGATTATCAAGAAAAAGCTCAATAAATCGATCTTTCCATTGATTACGAATCGCTAAAGTTGGCGCTAAAATAAGCGTAGGCTCATTAATTCGAAGCATTACTTCCAATCCCAAAACCGTTTTTCCAGAGCCAGGCGGTGCTACAATATTAAGATGCGCATCTTTTAAATGAAATTCTAATTCATCTAAAACACGCTGTTGATAATCGCGCCAAGAATACTTAAATTTTATTGGTTGGAAATTGAAAGTCATGATTGATAAAAAACTGAATGATTTATCTCCTCGAATTTCCAGTTCCATATCCCATTAACACATCGTATCGTTGTCCCCAAGGGCGATAGTAAAACAATGCTTGATATTGATTTTCGGTTTGCCAAAAACTTCCGCTCACATAACTTGGATCGATTTTGCCTGTTTTGGTATTTTTTACGACATATTGATAATTGTAATAACCTTGTTTCAAGAATAATTCGGTTACCCAAAATCCTGCATCGTCTTTTTCTAATTTCGAATTTTCATCAATTTCCCAATTATTAAAAGCACCTACAACATACGGAACGTATAATCCATTTTGATCTTCGAAAGCGTCTAACGCAAAATAAACCCACGAATAATCTGCTTCAGAATTTGCTGCATATTCGTTTCCATAACGGTTATTTCGGATATAAAAATTACCATTAATGTCTGGATAATCATCATAAGGTAGATTATATTTCGGAATATCTGCACGCAAAACAGTGTGATAAACACTATCTTTTCTGAATGTTTTTTCTGTTGTTAAACTCGGAACTTCTAAATTTTTGTTATCAAACCAATTGTATTCGGCACCACCGTCAAACAAAATATTGGTATCATTATATGTTAATTGATTTGGACGAGAAAAAGATGGTCGATTGATAAAATAACCTTCGTTCCAATTGTTATTTTTCATCAAAAATAATCTTGCGCCATCAGGAACTTCAGTTAAATTTTGTGTTCCACTTGAAACTTGAACTTGCAAACGCTGATTCAATTCTTTTACGGTTGGATTATTGTAACGAGAAACCATCACACCAACATCCGCAATTGGTTGATAAACGGCAAAACGTTTCGTGAAAATTGGGTTTGAATCATTTTCTAAATACACTTTTAACACATAATTTCCAGGTAATTTTACATTCATTTGATCATTCGGAAATTGAATTTGATAATTGGTATATTTTTGATACGTATTGAATGAATTCTTATATGTTCGCGCATAATCAGCATTAACACCATTTAAAAATTCGGTTTGAAAAATATTCGATTCTGACCAATCTGCATTTCTGTGTTCAATAGAATATTGATAACGCTTATAACCTGCACTGATATCATCAAAAAGAAAAATTAATCTTTCGCTAGAACCTAACTTGACAACGGGTGTATTATCGTTTGTTTGCGGATTAAAAACTTGAACCGTCTTGATATTCTTTGGAGGAATTATATCCTGAAATTGTCCAAAAAGAACAGAAGTTAACAGACAAAGTATGATTGAATAAAATTTCATTTACATTATAATTTTGATTGTTAAAAATACAAAAAAAGCGCATGCCTTTTTTGAAAAAGACATACGCTTATATAACTCTAAAATTTATTTTTTAGTACAAAGCAGGAAACTCATTTGGTTTTGCTTCGCGCATCAATTCATAAACTTGTTCTGTAATATCATCAACAGAAGGTTTTGAGAAATAATCTCCATCAGTTGCATACGCAGGACGGTGAGCTTTCGCTGTAATCGTTAATGGTGCGCTATCTAATGTAAAATATCCACCTTGTTTCTCGATAATTTCTTGTAATAAGAATGCACTTGCTCCGCCCGGAACATCTTCGTCAACAATCACTAAACGATTCGTTTTGTTCAAACTTTTCGCTACATCAGCATTAATATCGAAAGGCAATAAAGATTGTGCATCAATTACTTCAACAGAAATACCTAATTGCTCCAATTCTTTCGCTGCATCCATCACAATTCTCCAAGTAGAACCATATGTTAACAACGTTACATCTTTTCCTTCTTTTGTAATTTCTACTTCACCAATTGGCGTTGTAAATTCACCGATATTAGTTGGTGCAGGCTCTTTTAGACGATAACCGTTCAAACTTTCTACTACAATTGCAGGTTCATCTGCTTGCATCAATGTATTGTAAAAACCTGCGGCTTTTGTTAAATCACGCGGAACCAAAACATTCACGCCACGAACCAAATTCAAAATTCCTCCCATTGGCGAACCTGAATGCCAAACACCTTCTAAACGGTGACCACGCGTTCTGATAATCACAGGCGCTTTTTGACCTCCATTCGAACGATAAAGCACAGTTGCCAAATCATCAGAAATTCCTTGTAAACAATAAAGTATATAATCTAAATATTGAATTTCTGCAATTGGACGTAAACCACGCATCGCTAATCCAATTCCTTGACCAAGAATTGTTGCTTCGCGAATACCTGTATCCGAAATACGATCGATACCATATTTTGCTTGAAGACCTTCTAAACCTTGGTTTACATCACCAATATTTCCAGCATCTTCACCAAAAACTAATGCCTTTGGATATTTTTCGAAAATTTTATCAAAGTTATCACGAACAATTACACGACCATCTTCTAACGCTGGATTTTCTCCAAACTCAGGTTTTACTTGTGGTACTTGAGTTGCCGTTCCTGAAACTAATTTAGTCGAATAGATTTCTTCTTCGCGCTTCATTTTGGCATCTAACCAAGAAATTAATTCAGCTTTTGTAACTAAATTTTCTGAACGTATTAAACGAATTACTTTACGAACAGCTCCATAAACATCACGTTTGAAAGGACTTTTCTTTGATTTTAGATTACTAATTTCAATGTTGATAAAAGCACCGTTTGCACTTTCTGAAGCAATTTTCGTTAATAATTCTAACGCTTCATTTTTCAAATCCAAAATTGGATTCAAATAATCGTCCCAACATTGTTTTTGAGAAGCTTTTACTTCAGCTTTTACTTCAGCTTCTAATTGATCCAACTCTTCCGCAGAAATAATTGCTTCTGAATGATCTGCAAATGCTAAAATATATTCACGGAATTTTGAGATTCCATCAAATTCTTTTTCCCATGTCAAACGCTCCTCTGATTTATAACGCTCGTGCGAACCAGAAGTCGAGTGACCTTGCGGTTGCGTACATTCTTGCACGTGTACAATACACGGAATGTGATGCTCACGCGCAAATCTTTCTGCACGTGTATACGCTTCAATCAAAGCAGGATAATCCCACGCTTTTACAGTAATAATTTCGTAACCTCTTTCCTCTTCCGTTCTTCCGAAACCTGATAATAATTCAGAAAGATTCGATTTTGTGCGTTGAAATTTAGCTGGTACAGAAATTCCGTAACCATCGTCCCAAATAGAAACAACCATTGGCACTTGCAAAACTCCACCTGCATTTATCGTTTCCCAAAAATGACCTTCAGAAGTACTTGCGTCACCAATTGTTCCGAAAGCAATTTCATTTCCGTTTACAGAAAATTGTTGATCTTCGTCTGATTGAGGAACATTTCTAAAATATTTTGAAGCTTGTGCTAAACCTAATAAACGTGGCATTTGACCAGCTGTTGGAGAAATATCTGCACTCGAATTTTTTTGCTCTGTTAATTTTTTCCAAGAACCATCTTCGTTTAAAGAACGTGTTCCGAAATGAGATGTCATTTGACGACCTCCTGATGAAGGTTCTTTTTCTAAATCTGTTAAAGCGTATAATTGTGCAAAAAATTGTTCAACTGTTAATTGACCAATTGCGAACATAAATGTTTGATCGCGGTAGTATCCAGAACGGAAATCTCCATTTTTGAATACTTTTGCCATTGCAATTTGTGGTAATTCTTTTCCATCACCAAAAATTCCAAATTTTGCTTTCCCAGTAAGTACTTCTCTTCTCCCTAAAAGACTTACTTCGCGAGACATAAAAGCCGTCTTGTAATCATTAATGATTTGACTTTTAAACTCTTCGAAAGTAATTTTATTTACCTCTTTTGTTTCCATTTCTTTTGTTTGTTGCATCACAAATTTAACAAAAGATTTGTAACTTACACCATACAATTTGCGTCTAACGAATAGATTATAGAATTGTATCATCCAATTAATAACTATAAAAATAAATACATGAAAAAAACTTTACTGAGTATTTGTCTGGTTTTTGCCTTTGCAAATTCACCTTACTTAATGGCTCAAACGAAATCTGGAAGCGCAACTTTTGTGACGCAAGTAGAAGGAATTAAGGAATACAAACTACCAAATGGATTACAAGTTTTATTGGTTCCTGATCAATCGCAAAGTAATGTTGTGGTTAACATTGTGTACAATGTTGGATCTAAACATGAAGGTTATGGCGAAAAAGGAATGGCGCACTTGTTAGAACATATGTTGTTTAAATCAACTAAGAATTTAGGTGATATCAAGAAAATGTTATCTGACAAAGGTGGACGCGCAAATGGAACGACATATTATGATCGTACAAATTATTACGAAGTTTTCCCTTCAAGCGACGAAAATTTACGTTGGAGTTTGGAAATGGAAGCTGATCGAATGATTAACGCAACCATTAAACAAGAAGATTTGGACAAAGAATTTTCGGTTGTGCGTAATGAATTTGAAATTGGTGAAAATGATCCTTCAAGTGTTTTAATGGAACGCGTTATTTCTGCTGGCTATTTATGGCACAATTACGGAAAATCTACCATTGGATCTAAAGAAGATATTGAGCGTGTAAAAACACCACAGTTGCGCAAATTCTACGAAAAATATTATCAACCAGATAATGCAACTTTAATTATTGCTGGAAAATTTGACGAAAAAAAAACAATGGAATATGTGAATCAGTATTTTGCTTCGATTCCAAAACCAACTCGTGTTTTAGACGAAATTTTAACAGTTGAGCCAGCGCAAGATGGTGAAAAATTTGTTGAAGTAAAACGTGCAGGAGATTCACAATCTGTTGGTGTAATGTATCACGTTGCGGCATATAGCGATAAAGATTATGCAGCGATTGATGTTTTAAATAATATTTTAACTTCAGATCCTTCGGGATATTTGTACAAATCTTTAGTTGACACACACAAAATTGCTTCAATTTGGGCGTATAGTCCAGAAGTTCGTGATGCAAGTTTCTTCTATATCGGAACTGAAATTCCAAAAGAGAAAAACATCGAACAAACGAAAAATGATATTCGTGCAGAATTAGACAAAGTTGCTACAATTAATTATACTGATCAAGATGTACAACGTGCGAAAGCAAGTATTGTGAAAAACATCGAAAATCAAAAAAATAATACGATTAATTATGCCATTGGTTTAACAGAAATTGTTGGTGCGGGTGATTATCGTTTAGGTTTCTTATACCGCGATAATATCGAAAAAGTAACCAAAGAAGATGTAAAACGTGTAGCTGAAAAATATTTTAAAGCGAATAATAGAACAGTTGGAACTTTTATTCCGACAAAAGATGAAATTCGTGTAAAACCAGCTGAATTAACGAATAAACAGATTACAGAATTAGTTTCGAATTACAAAGGTCGTGCAGTTGAGAAAGAAGCAAAACCATTTGAAGCTTCAATCAAAAACTTAAAAGCTCATTATGCAGAAGGAAAATTGAACAATGGTCTAAAATATGGAATCATCGACAAAGAAATTAAAGGTGAAAAAGTAATTCTTTCATTTAATTTACCTGTTTCGAATGAAAAAGATTTGGCAAACAAAGGAATGATCGGTCAATTAACGGCTGAATTGTTAATGTCTGGAACGAAGAATTTAACAAAAGAACAAATCAAAGATCAATTAGATGCTTTAAAATCTTCGGTTGGATTTAGATTTGGAGGACAAAATTTATCTGTAACAATTAATACGTACAAAAATTCATTAGACAAAACAATGGATATCGTGCGTCAAATCATTACAGAACCAACTTTTCCTGAAGCTGAATTAGCAAAATCTGTAAATGAATACACAACATATTTAGATGCAAATACAAACGATCCGCAAGCATTAGCCTTCAACGAAATTAGTCGTTTAACATCTAATTATCCTAAATCTTCTATTTTCTACACAGCTTCTTTTGCTGAAACGAAAGATGATTTGAAGAAAATCAAACAAGCTGATTTAGTTGATTTTTATAAAAATATTTTAGGTGCGCAAAATGGTGTTGTTTCTATTGTTGGAACAAATGACAAAGCGAAAGTTGAAAAATTATTGAATGATACTTTTGGTAAATGGAACAGCAAATCGAAGTACGAAAAGGCGTATCCAACTTTTACAGCAACGAAGAAAGAGGATAAACTTTACAACATTCCAGACAAAGAAAATGCTGCTGCAGTTGGATCAATTAACTTCAAAATGAATCGTGAGAGTGCTGATTACGCCGCAATGGTTATGGCAAATGAAATGATTGGAAGTGGAGGATTTTTATCTGCTCGTATTCCAATGCGATTAAGAGAAAAAGAAGGAATCAGCTACGGCGCAGGTTCTTATGTTTCGATTCCAAGCGATCCTAAAAACGACGTTTCTTCTTGGGGATATTATGCATTCTTGAATCCAACAAAACGTGAAGCGGTTGAAAAAGCATTGAAAGAAGAAGTTGCAAAAGCATTGAAAGATGGTTTCACAGCGGACGAATTGAAAACAAATATTGTAAGTTGGAAAAACGGACGTACGACTTCTTTGGGAACTGACGGAACTTTATTAGGTTTATCGAATGGTTATTTATTGAACGGAATTTCGTTTGATGAATTTGATAATTTAGAGAAAAAAGTAGATGCATTGAATGTAAACCAAGTAAACGAGGTTTTCAAAAAGTACATTTCTTTGGATAAATTGACTTCTGTTTACACAGGAACTTTTGATAAAAAGTAAATACAATTCATATTAATTAAAAGAAAGCTTCAGATTATTCTGGAGCTTTTTTTATGATTTATTTAGAATAAAATTCTATCTGATTATTCATTTTCGGTCTAAAATGTGAAAAAATTTGTTAAAAAACCCTCATTTTAACATCATCATAAGTTTTTGGCATCATAATTTCTTAACACTAGAAACAATAAAAAAACAATTAACCTTAAATAATAATTCATATGCAAGGATTAGAAGAAAACAATCAACCAACAAACAAAGGAAAAAACGGTTTAGTAGTTCCTTTGGCATTAGTCGGAATCTTATTAGCAGGAAGCGTAGGATATAATATTTATCAAGCAAACCAAATCGGGAATCTTGAAAAAAATGAATCTTTAAATTCTCAAATCCTTAAAAACGAAACGGGTCAAAAAGATCAAATTCGTAAACAATATGATTCTATTTTAAACGACTATACACAATATAAAGCTCGTATCGAAGATCGTAACAATTTATTGGGCGATAAAGAAAATATGATTCAGTTAAAGAATCAAGATATTCAAGAAATTCTAGATAAAGACAATCCTACTGCAGAAGAAATGAATCGTGCTCGTAAAATGATCAACGATTTAGAAGGAAGTGTAAAAAATTACAAATCTGAAGTTGCGCGTTTACAAAAAGAAAATGCAATTCTTGTACGTAGTGTTGACGAATTAAATAATAAAAATTCTGCTTTAACAACAGACAACAATAATTTAAGAGAAAACAATAAAGAGTTAACATATAACTACGAAACAGAAAAAAGTGTTCGTCAAAAAGACAATGCAATTTCGAAAGGAAAGATTAATGAATTAAGTTCAACTTTATCTGTTTCGAATCAACAAATCAAAGGAATTCGTGTAAGAAATAGCGGAAAAGAAGTTGAAAAAACACGTGCAAAACGTATAGATAAAATTCGTGTTTCTTTTGATGTAGATCGTAATTCGAGAACAGAATCTGGAGAGAAAAAATTATATGTTGCTATCTATAATCCTGATGGAACTTTAGGAAGATATGGAAATGCACAAGGTGGACAAATTGAATTGAGATCTGGAGATACAGTAAATTTCTCTGATGCAATCAACTTTAATTACACAAACGGACAAACAAAAAATATTACGTTTGATTGGGAAAACGAGGAATTCCAAAAAGGAGTTTACACGTTCAATGTTTACGAAAATGGATTTAAGATTAGTCAAGCAAAAATAACCCTAAACTAATTATTGATACAAGACTAACCAAGAAAGCTCAGCAATTGCTGAGCTTTTTTTTGATTTAATATATTTTTTAAATATTATCGTTTCAAAAGATTAATACTAACTGTTGCCAACTCATTATTTGGATATTTTTTGAACAATGTTTTATCTGGAACCAAACCTGTTTCTTGACAAATACGATGAAAAACATCTACTTCCACAATATATTGATCCGAGAATCCATGCGTCGCATCATACGCTGTTGCCGGCGTATTTCCTAAATTCTTCGCCGTTAAATCTGGAGCAATTGTATGTAATTCGATCAATAACAATCCAAATTTATCTACATAAGGCGCCCATTTTTTGAGATGATTCAATAAATTTTGTTCCACATCATTGTTTGACAATCGTTTTCCTCTAAACGCAAAAGCTCCTGTAGAAGCACTAATTCGATTTGTTTTGACATCTTCTACATCTTCCCAAATTCGGTTATGATCTAAAAATGTTCGGATATTTAATAAATCACTCAACTCTATTGAATAATCATTTTTCAAATCCGTTGCCAAACGATCTGGATCGCCAATATCGCCCCAAATCACTTTTGCCCAAATATCATTTTTAATTAAATTGGCACGCGTTACTTTCAATGCTGCTTGATTATAATCTGCACCAACCAAGAAAAGCGGATATTCGTCTAGATGTTTTCCGCGTAAGGTTTGACGTTCTATGACATCATACAAATGTTGCAAAAGCGCTCCATTTCCACATCCCATATCCAAAATCCCTTTCGGTTGCTCTTCTATTGGACGATTAAAAATATCAACAATAAACTCATCAATCACTTTGAAATAAGTGGAATGCGCTCCTCCGCTACCCCAAACATTCATTTCGCGATTCACGTGTTGTTCATCTTCGCCTTCGGTAATTTCACGCAATTTTGTTGGCGAACCAAAAAGCAAATCATTCAACTTCGCGAACATTGGTAAATAAGAAACTGTAACACCATAAGATGTTGCACGGCGCGCAAAAAATAATCCTATTTCTGTGAATTTATAGTTTTTTTCGTGTTTTGTAAACCAACCTAATTCGGTTAATCGTTCCAATATTTTCTCGAAAGTTTGTGGGTTTTTGTGAAATTCATCTGGATTGAAAGAAGCTTCCATAAAGTATTTATGAAACAAACCACTCATTCCCATTCGCACAATAATTGGTCCAACTAAAACGCCTTCGATATGTTTGGTAATTTGATAATGCAAAGGTTTTTCAAGAAACTCTTCGTCGTCAGCAGTCATCAAATAAGTTTTATATTTATCAAATAATTTAATCCATTTTTTACAAAATTCATCCGAAAAATCATGTTGATTAATTACTTCATTTTCTGCCAAAAAAACAGCTAAATCATGGTAAATATCAACATTAGTAAATGCGCGATCTGAATATTTATTGGTTTGAATCTCGACGCTATTTTCTGCATTATTCACTGAATATTCTAACATATTCTGCGAAGCCAACACACGCAAAGCAACATTTAGATAACCTTCGTTTGCCTGAAATTCGTTTGTCAATTCTTCTAACTGTATAGTTTTACGCTCGACGATATAATGCAAAGCTCCTTTTTTAGCCAAAGCACTTAATACCGGAGCCGTTACCAAACCATCGAGATGTCTAAAAATTAGCGATCTCAAATATTTTTTATCCATTTTGGTTGATTTTTTCTACTATAAATATATTGAAAATTGCGAAAAGTTGATGTGAAGGTTATTGTAAATTTTAAAAATCAGAAATAAAAAAAACCTCATCTATTGATAAGGTTTTTGATGTATGTGATTAATCAATTTTGATAAAATTACCATTCAAATCAAATTTCAAATCGACATTATTTTGTAACAATTCTACTTTTATTTCTTTATCTTTTGTATCCATTTCAATTGATTTCGCATCAATTTTAGGATATTTAGTTTGAAGATATTTTTGAATATTATCTGGGAAAAATTTAATCGGAATCGCTTTTCCTAGACCATTTTTCACCTCCTTCCAATCTCCATTATCTGTAAATTCTATTTTTGTTCCGTCTTTCAACTGAATATTATATGTTGTGATATTGCGTTCAACTTCTTTTATTGCATTCACGAACTCCATATTACCAAAGTTTTTCGAAACAAAATTTTGTGCATTAACAGGCAAATTATTTGCTGAAATAACGGTTTCATTCGGGTCAATATTTACTGTTTTTTGTTGACCATTATCTTGCAAAACCACATAGGTATTTGACGAAGTCGATGACTCTGGATGATTCGCAATATCACTCTCCAAAACAATTGGCTGTTCTGCAACTTCAGATTTATTTGTTACAACTTCTGTGTTTTCTGTTTTCTTCGATTCGCACGAAGATAAAACTAAACTTAAAATGGCGGCTGTTGATAAAATTATTTTTCTCATGATTTGGATTTTAAACGTTTATCAACAAGCATTATACCATAAAAAAAACTGGTTAAAAATTTAACCAGCTTTTAAGAAATTATTTTTTCTTCTGAACTAAAATCAGGTACTCCCAAGGTTTTAATTTCAGTTTTGTTGTTGCATCAAATGTGACATCTTCGTTGTTCATAAAGTTTTTATACACCCCATTGATTGGAACTGTAATTTCTTTATTTGCTTTCGTAAAATTCGCAATAAAATAAGCTTCTGTCGTATTTTTTTGACGCTTAAACGCTAAGATAGATTTATCATCAGATGTTTTCAAACGTTCGTAAGAAGCCGCTTTTTTCGCTCCATTAAATGCTTCATTTGTGATTTTAAGTTCTCCTAACTTTTCGTAAACGCCACGCATTTTTGAAGTTGGATTACGATCAATAGAATCTTTAACAAAGAATTTTAAACGACGATTAAAATCTTCTTCTTGTCCATTATAAATCAACGGAATTCCTGGTAAAGTATATGTTAATGCAGCAAATGTTTCCACTGCATCACCCATTCTTTCATATTCAGTACCAGCCCAAGAATTTTCGTCATGATTTGATGTGAACAATAATTTATAATCATCGGCTTGCCATTTTTTCGGAATCGAATCCATGTACGCATCAATCGCAGAAACGTTTTTCTTACCTTTTGCAATATCATTCATGATATGATGAATTTCCCAACCGTAAGCGGCGTCGAATGCATTATTTGCTAACAAATCTGGCTTCTCTGTTTCACCTAACATAAAAATTTCACGACCATTTGTCAATTGTGGTTTTGCTTCGTTCCAAAAATCTGTCGGAACTTCATGCGCCATATCACAACGGAAACCATCAATTTTGAAATCATCTAACCAATATTTCATATCGGCAATCATCTGTTTGCGCATTTCTTTGTTATCGAAATTTAATGCCACAACATCCGACCAATCGTAAGGAGAATGCATTTTTCCGTTCTTATCTTGTTCGTACCAATCGGGATGTTGTTTTACCCAAGGATGATCCCAAGCCGTGTGATTCGCAACCCAATCCAAAATCACATAGATTCCGTTTTTGTGCGCTTCATCAACTAATTTCTTAAAATCTTCGGCATTTCCAAATTCTGGATTGATTCCTCTATAATCTTTGATCGAATAATACGAACCTAAACCTTCTTTTCGATTTTCTTCTCCAATTGGATAAATAGGCATAATCCAAAGGATTTTAACACCTAATTTTTTGATATTCGAAATCTCATTTGTTACCGCAGCAAAAGTTCCTTCTGGCGAAAATTGACGAACATTCACTTCATAAATCACAGAAGTTTCCGCCATATCAGCCGTAAAAGGCAAAATACTTTGTTCTTTCCTTTCTTTTTTAACGTCTTCTGACTTTGTTTCCTTTTTGCTTTCACAACTTGTCAAAAACAAAGTTGTTATCAAGGTTAAACCAACTATTTTTTTTATCATTTTTCTTCTATTACTTCTCAAAAAATTAATTCACTTTTTCCAATAATACAATATCAGAAGTCGTATTCAATTCTAAATTTCCGTTCACAACTTTTCCAGAAAAACCTGAATAAGCATCGCGAACTTTGGTACCATCTTTCCAGATAGAACTTACATTAATTGTTTTTTTACCAATTGGCATTTCCAATCCAATCACCACTTCGTCTGTTTTATATTTTCTTGTAAAAATATACGGAGAATTTTGCAAATCTGTTTGATTTCCTGCTCCAACCGCTGGATGATCTCGTCTAAATTGTCCTAATTTTTGGTAATGATTCAATAATGATTCCGTTTCTGAATTTGGTTTAATATCTTCCCAGTTCATATTCGAACGAAGATTTGCATCTCCATCAACACCTTCAATCTCTAAAGGACGAGCCGTTTCGTCTCCATAATAAATTTGCGAAATTCCTGGCGCCAACAACAATCGAGTTCCAGCGTCCCAAGGATTTTGACGATCTTTATCAAAAGGCGAACCATCATCGTGCGAGGTAATATAGCTCATCACAGATTTTCCTTTCATTTTGTTTTGAAGAATATCATTGTATCGATCAAAAACAGTTTGATTAGATTCTTTCTGAGTTGAACGCAAATTGAAATTGATTAACGCATCAAATCCATTCTCGAAATAATTAACCGTTTTATCAGGAAAATTATATTGTTGACCATCATTAATCGAATATCCATAAACTTCTCCTAACAAGAAAAATTTATTCTGATCCAATACTTTTGTAGGATTATTCGTTTTATATTCTGCGAAAGCATCTTGACAAATTTCCTCGAATTTCTTCCAAACATTTTCTTCCGTATGTTTCACCGTATCGACACGATAACCATCAATTCCATACTTTCTAATATAATCTGAAAGCCATTTCATAATGTAATATTTCGGTGCTTTTGGAAGATTATATTTCGCGAAAAAAGCATTCAATTCAGCAACTTCTTTGTCTAAACGACCTTCTTGCGACCATTTTGCTAACAATTGCGGGGGCAACATCACATCATTTTCTGATTCCGTTAAAATGTCTGGAAGATTTTTTACCAACGTACATTCAATCGTCGTTTTGTAAGATTCATAGGTACATTGTGGCGAAACACGAACCCAATCAGCAGGAAACACACCATCCGAATTTGTAACTGGACCTGTGTGATTAATCACCGCGTCCAACATAATACGAATGCCTTTCGCATGTGCTTTGTCTACTAATTCCTGTAACTCTTTTTCAGTTCCCCAGTTTTTATCAATCGACGTCCAATCTTTTGTCCAATAACCGTGAAATCCATATGTTTTTCCTTGTCCTTCATCAACATATCCATGAATTTGCTCCACAATCGGTGTCATCCAAATCGCATTAACTCCTAAATCTGAAAAATAATTATCTTCGATTTTATTGATTACCCCACGAAAATCTCCTCCTTCAAAACCTCTTAATTTAGATGTTTTAGCAGTTCTCCCGTAATTAACATCATTCTTTTTATCTCCATTCTCGAAACGATCGGTCAATAAAAAATAAATATTTGCACCATTCCAAACAAATAGTTGTTTTTCTGAATGATTTGTCTGCGTAGCTTGTGTTGTTGTTTTTGAACAAGAGCTTAAAAACAATGAAGCTATTCCTAACGTGAAAAGTATTTTTTTCATAATTGTGTTGTACGCTTTAAGTTCTACGTTTTAAGTATTTTCACCCAACTTATAACGTAGAACATATTACTTAAAACTTTCTCAGATTCCTCCTTACGTCGGAATGATATTTACTTTAATGAAATTGTCATTCTGAGTTTATCGAAGAATCTTTTAATCTCTTGTCAAGCTGAACTTGTTTCAGCTTCTCATCCTCCACTTCATTAATCCTGAAAACGAGTTCAGGATGACTTTTATTCGTCATTTCGAGTGATTCTGATAAGAATCGTATCGAGAAATTAGGCAAATTTTCACATCTTACTTCTCGATACAAATTTTCTTCATTATCATTTCGAAAATTTACTCGAAGTGACATGAAATTAGAACTTAAAACTTTTTAAATCTAAAATTTATTTAATCTCTTTGATACTAATTGCAAAACCTCCACCAGCTTGAGATGTTAAATCTAAAACAGATTTTGAATCAACCTTTTTTGTTTCAATTTTATAGGCTTGTGGATTTGTTTTGTAATGCGCATCTTTTGCATCTGCATAAATTTTCGCTTCGTATTTTTTTCCTTTATCTAAGAAATCTAATTTAATTTTTGTTGAACGAGGCGTTTCACCATTTACATTTCCAACAAACCAATTGTTCGAATTTTTATCTTTACGCGCAATTGTTAAATATCTTCCTGGTTCAGCTTCCAAATAATTAGAATCTTGCCAATCTACAGGCACATCTTTGATGAATTGAAATGCATCAGAAAATTGTTTGTAATGCTCGATAATATCAGCAGCCATTTGTAAAGGAGAATACATTGTCACGTATAAAGCCAACTGATTTGCAATCGTAGAATTAACGTGAGAATGATTGTTTGGATTTAATTTTTTCACATCCATTTCGAAAATACCAGGCGTGTAATCCATTGGTCCACCTAATAGACGTGTGAAAGGTAAAACCGTTACGTGATTTGGTTTAGAACCACCGAAAGCTTGGTATTCTGTTCCACGTGCAGATTCGTTTCCGATTAAATTTGGCCATGTACGCGCAACTCCAGTAGGACGAACCGCTTCGTGTGCGTTGACCATTATTTTATAATCAGCCGCTTTTTCGATTGCATATTGATAATGATTAATTGTATTTTGGCTGTAATGATAATCTCCACGAGGAACGATATCACCAACATATCCACTTTTTACAGATGTATAACCATTATCGTTCATGAATTTATAGGCTTTATCCAAATGTCTTTCGTAATTACGAATAGAACCCGAAGTTTCGTGGTGCATCATAATTTTTACACCTTTAGATTTTGCATAAGCATTTAACATTTTCACATCAAAATCTGGATAAGGTGTTACAAAATCGAACACATAATCTTTGTGATTACCGAACCAATCTTCCCAACCTTCGTTCCAACCTTCAACTAAAACAGCATCAAATCCGTTTTCTGCAGCAAAATCGATGTATTCTTTTACATGTTCGTTATTTGCTCCATGTTTTCCGTTTGGCTTCGCATTTTTATAATCGGTTACACCTAATTGTACTGTCGGAAAATCATCTGTATATGCCCAAGAGCTTTTTCCTGTAATCATTTCCCACCAAACACCAACGTATTTTACAGGTTTGATCCAAGAAGTATCTTTAATTTTTGAAGGTTCATTCAAATTATAAACCAATTGCGGCCCTTTGAAAGCAACTTCTCGTGCATCATCACTCGCAATAATAGTACGCCAAGGCGTATTGAAAGGCGCTTGTAAATAACCTTTATCACCCAAAGCATCAGGAGTCAACCAAGATTCAAACGTTAATGTTTTATCATCTAAATTCAAACTCATTGCAGGATAATTAATCAACGCTGCTTCGTGTAAATTGATGTAAAGTCCATTTGTTGCTTTCATCATCAAAGATGTTTGTACTCCTGTTTTTGAGAAAGCTTGTTGAGATGCATTTCCAATATAAGCTTTATCAAATAATCCTCTAATTTCTGATAATTTAGATTCTGTGTAATCGTATTCTTGCGTATCGTAATCACCAGGAATCCAAAAAGCAGTATGATCTCCTGCCATTGCGAATTGTGAATGCTCTTCTTTGATCACAAAATATTTCAAATTCTTTTGTTCTGGGAATTCGTAACGGAAACCTAATCCTTCATTAAACAAACGAAAACGAATAATCATTTGTCTATCTGTATTTGGTTGAGAAACCGTCACCGCTAATTCGTTGAAATTATTTCTGATTTTGTCTACTTCTCCCCAAACCGGTTTCCAAGTTTCATCAAAAGTTGATGTTTTAGTATCAATAATTTTGAAACCTGATAAGAAGTTTGCAATGTCTTTTGCACGCTCATCTTCTACTCGATCTTGCACTGCAAAATCCATTTCTTTATGCTTCGTTTTAAACTCAAATCCTAAATGACTTGGTTTAACCACATCTTTTCCTTTGTATTTTAACTGATAAGTAGGTTTTCCATCTTTAGACAACGAAAAATCCATTACAAAATTTCCGTTTGGAGATTTCAATTCTTGTCCATAAACCATATTCATCATCGCGATTCCTAACCCCAGTATAAACTTAAAGTTTTTCATATTTCTTGTTTTTGTTTTATTGTCTGTTTTATGCTTTACGCCTAATGCGTAAAGCAATAAATTTCTTGTCAAGCTGAACTTGTTTCAGCTTCTCATTCTCTACTTTATGTGATCCTGAAATGAATTCAGGATGACTTTTATATTTCATTCATTTTTGTCTTGACACAAAAACGAATCAAAAAAGTCAAGGCGGTAAATCTATTTGACTAAAAATTTAAACCGTTTCGAGAATGATTTAAAAATTCGCTATCGCTCATTAAATCATTTTTACTCTTCACTTATTAAATTTTATTAACATCATAGATTTAATGCCATTTTTAAATACATTTTCAGAATAAACTTAGAACGTAGAACTTAAAACCTACTACTTTTTAAGTTCAATAATCATCGAAGATTTACCATCAATTGTGATTTCACCGTTTGGATGAATTGTGAAATCTTGATTCGATAAAATATCTTTTCCAGTATGATATCCTTTGATCGATTCTTCAAAACGATCCAATTGGAGGGTTTGCTTATCTAATTTATTATTTAAAATCACCATTACCGATTCGTTGTCATTGTATCGGAAATACACATAGACATCATTGATTGGTGCATAATGTTTGGTTTTACCGGAATGAATCACCTCTTTATTTTTACGCCAATTGAATACTTTCGCTGTAAAATCATAGAATGCTTTTTGCGTTGCTGTTCGTGAATTTGGATTAAATGCATTTTGTGTATCAGACTTCCAACCACCAAGAAAATCTTGACGAATTGCTGCATCTCCACCAGTATTTTTATCTCCAGCCATACCGATTTCAGTGCCGTAATAAATTTGTGGAATTCCACGAACCGTTCCGATTAAAGTCGTTGCTAGTTGATACGGCTTAATATCTCCTTTGTAGATTTCGTTCCAACGTTCGGTATCGTGATTTTCAAAAAAGACCAATAAATTATTGATGTCTGGATATAAGAAATCATTCGTGAATGATTCGTAGATTTTCACCAAACCTTTATCCCACGATTCTTCTTCCTGAAAAGCTTTCGTCATATTTGCATACAACGAAAAATCCATCACCGCTGGTAAATTCGAATTGTACCCCGCCATTTCACCGATTTTCGAATCTTTTTGCCAATACGATACATGAGCTGGCGAATGCATCCACGCCTCTCCTACTACATTTAGATTGGGATATTCATCTGTAATTGCTTTTACCCAAGTTGCCATTCCTTCTTTGTTATTGTAAGGATATGTATCTACACGTAAACCTCCTAATTCGGCATATTCTATCCACCAAATGGCATTTTGAGTGATGTACTTTAATACTAATGGATTTGCTTGATTGATGTCTGGCATCGTCGTATCGAACCAACCATTTAATGCGCCTATTTTATCAATCTCTGAAGCATTAGGATCAAATTGGGTTGTTGTTCTATAATTCGAACGACGGAATCCATTTTCTCCTTCTGGAAATGTATGGATCCAATCTTTTGAAGGTAAATCCTGAATCATCCAATGTGAGATTCCCCAGTGATTCGTGACATAATCTTGAATCAAATACATTCCACGTTGATTCAATTTCTGAGACAATTCACGGTATTCTTCGTTTGTCCCGTAACGACCATCAATTTTATATAAATCGGTTTGAGCATACCCGTGATACGAATATTCTTTTTCATTGTCTTCGTTTACTGGAGTTAACCAAACTGCAGTGGCTCCTAAATTTTGGATATAATCTAAGTTGTTGATAATTCCTCGTAAATCTCCTCCGTGACGACCACCTGGCAATTGACGATTAACTTTCTCACGCAATTCTTTTTTCGAATCATTGCTTTCATCTCCATTGGCGAAACGATCCGGCATAATTAAATACACCACATCTTTTGATGAAAACGATGAACGATTCGCTGAATTTGGTTGACGATCTTTTAACTCGTATGTATACGAATCAACGATTTTATTTTTGTTTTTGATGTTAATTTTGAATGATGATTTGTTTACTTCATTCGTATTAATCGTTACAAAAACATAATTTGGATTTTCAGTTTTCTGTAAATTTTGAATTTTTACATTATCCGATAATTCAATATTGTATTTACTAATATCTTTTCCATAAACCAGAATTTGAACTTCTGGATTTTTCATTCCTTTCCACCAAAACATTGGCTCTACTTTTTGAATCTGTGCAAAAGCAAATGTTGATAGGAAAGATGATAATAATAGTATTTTTTTCATGTGTTTTGTTTTTTAGATTCCTCCATTCTGCGGAATGACATTTACTTTATTGTCGTTAATGAACTTGTCATTCTGAGTTTATCAAAGAATCTTTTTAAATTCTCTGTCCAGCTGAACTTGTTTCAGCTTCTCATTCTCTGCTTCATGCGATCCTGAAATGAATTCAGGATGACTTTTTTAAAATACGTTTTCAGAATAAACTTAGAACTTAAAACATCTATTCTAAATAAAAATACCCTGAAAACCGAAGCCTTCAAGGTATTAGATTCCCTTTATTAAATCGAAGGCTGAACAACTACTTTCTGGTCGAAAACATAAACCTCTAACGGTTCTGTTCCTTCCAGTTCAAAAATTGTTTCTCCTTTATTTACAATAACTTTTAGGATTTGATGACGGAAATTGACTTTGAACGAAAAACCTTCCCATTGTTCTGGTAAACGCGGCTCAAAATACAATTGATCGTTTTTCACACGCATTCCACCAAATCCTTCTACAATCGACATCCAAGTTCCAGCCATAGATGTGATGTGTAATCCTTCGTGAACTTCTTTGTTATAATCATCTAAATCTAAACGAGAAGTTCTCAAATAAAATGTATATGCTTGCTCCATTCTTCCTAACGTTGCTGCTTGGATGGAATGAACACAAGGCGATAATGATGATTCGTGAACCGTTAATGGTTCGTAAAAATCAAAATGTTTTTCTAATTGATCTTTCGAAAATTGATCTTCGAAATAATAGAACGATTGTAAAACGTCTGCTTGTTTGATATAAGCTGAACGTAAAATTCTATCCCAAGACCATTTTTGATTAATCGGACGTTCTTCTTTTGGTAATTCAGAAACAGGTGTTAAATCTTTATCCAAGAAACCATCTTGCTGTAAATAAATTCCTAATTCTTCACTGAATGGAAAATAAATATTCTCTGCAACTTCTTTCATTTCTGCTAATTCAGCATCAGTAATACTTCTCTTTGCAGCGATTCGAGCGAAATCCTCTGGATAATTTGTTTTGACGTTTTCAACTTGTTCCAACAAATAATTCATACACCATTGTGCACAATAATTTGAATGGAAATTGTTGTTGACATTATTTTCATATTCGTTAGGTCCCGTAACTCCTAACATCACATATTGTTTTTTGTCGTTTGACCAATTCACACGCTGTTTCCAAAAACGTGCAATTCCTAATAAAACCTCTAAACCAGCTTCTGGAATATACGTTTGATCTCCCGTAAAACGAACATAGTTGTAAATCGCAAATGCAATAGCTCCATTACGGTGAATTTCCTCGAATGTAATTTCCCATTCGTTGTGACATTCTTCACCATTCATCGTAACCATCGGGTACAAAGCTGCACCTTTGTTGAAGCCTAATTTTTCTCCATTTTCAATCGCTTTATCCAATTGATTAAAACGATACATTAATAAGTTTCGCGCAACTTCTTGATTTTTTGTTACCATGTAAAATGGCAAACAATATGCTTCTGTATCCCAATATGTAGAACCTCCATATTTCTCTCCCGTAAAGCCTTTTGGACCGATATTCAAACGCTCATCTTTTCCAGAATACGTTTGATTTAATTGAAAAATATTAAAACGAATACCTTGTTGCGCTTTCGTATCACCTTCTATAGTGATATCAGCCATTTCCCAAATCTTTGCCCAAGCTTCTTTTTGGTTTATTAACAATTGTTCATAACCTTGTTCATTTGCTTGAGATAATACATTTTCGGCAGCGTTAATTAATTCATTTTTAGGATGATTTGTCGAAACTACATAACCTCCAAATTTCTCAATTGTCGCGGTATCATTCGCTTTTACCTCAACTTCATATGTAAATTCTACTTTTGTTTCAGTTTTAACATCACTTGTTGGTGTATTTTGTTGATAACTTCCATTTACCAAGATTTTATTCTGCATAAATGTTACGACTTCAAAATGAGTTTTGAACGTACGCGCTTGTACAAAACCTTGTTCACCTTTAATTTCAGAAAAAATTGGTTCCCAAAAAATCTCTTCCCAGTTCGCATCTTCGTTCTTTACAGCTGCATCAACATAAGGTTTGAAGACAATTTTCGCATCATCATTGATTGGTTTGATGTCATATTTAATTGCTCCTAATTCATCTAAATCAGCAGAAAGAAAACGTCGAACAAAAACCTCAATTTCTAATCCTGAAGGTAAAATCGCAATAAATGAACGATCCAATAAACCTTCTTTCATATTCAATTCGCGACGGAAATTTTTAACTTCTTTACAAGTGTTTAAATCAAATTTTTCACCGTTAATTTCGATGTCAATTCCAATCCAAACTGGCGCATTTAATACTTTTGCAAAATATTCTGGATAACCGTTTTTCCACCATCCCACTTTTGTCTTGTCAGGATAATAAACGCCGGCAATATAGCTTCCTTGAAATGTATCACCTGAATAAAATTCTTCAAAATTGGCACGTTGTCCCATTGCTCCATTTCCGATAGAAAATAAACTTTCAGACGATTTTACACGATCTTTTTCAAACCCTTCTTCGATAATTGACCACGCATTCGGGATGATATAATCTTGATTCATTTTGTTTGTTGTATGTAGTTTGTATAATTATTGATTGATTAATTCGACCAAGAAATCCTCTGAGATTTCAGTAAAATTTTTAAAGTTGTATTTCGCTTCATTCAAAACCGAAGCTTCTCCAATTCCGATGCTTGTCATTCCTGCTACATTTGCTGCTTCAATTCCTGCAACAGAATCTTCAAATACAATTGAATTTTCGTTTGTTTGATTCGCTTTTTTTGCTCCAACGATAAAAACTTCTGGATCTGGTTTTGCGTTAGAAACATCGTTTCCATCCACGATATCATCGAAATAATTTAGAATATTAACTTTCTCTAAAATTGGACGCGCATTTTTAGAAGCCGAACCCAAAATAATTGGTTGATTGTTTTCTTTTAGAAAGTTTAAAACGTCCATAACGCCTGGTAAAATTTCAGAATCGTCCATCTTATCAATGTATTCTAAATATTCTTTGTTCTTCTGAATTAACCATTCGTTTTTCTGCTCATCAGAAGCTTTAACATTTCCCAATCCAAGAATAATTTCTAATGATCGCACACGAGAAACACCTTTCAACAGTTCGTTGTGTTCGTGCGTAAAATCGATATTTAGATTATTCGCTAATTTTTTCCATGCTAAATAATGGTACTTTGCAGTGTCGACGATGACACCATCTAAATCAAAAATAAATGCTTTAGTTTTCAAAATGATTATGCTTTGATTGGTTCATCCACATCTTTTACGCGCGTTACAAAAAGTGCTGCAATAATTAGCGCAACACCGCTGGTAACAATGGCGAAAATTGGATTATCGTGATATAAATATTTTACAATTGGACCGCCTAACAATGCGTTGACGATTTGAGGCATACAAATGAAGAAATTGAAAATTCCCATGTAAACACCCATTTTTTTCGCTGGAATTGCTCCCGCTAAAATTGCATAAGGCATCGATAAGATACTTGCCCAAGCGATTCCTACTCCGATCATGGAAAGGATTAATAATTTTGGATCGTGAATAAAATAGATTGAAATTAATCCTAATCCTCCACAAATTAATGAAATAGCATGTGTTGTTTTTCGACCAAATTTTAAGGCTATTGCTGGTAAAAAGAAGGCGAATATTGCAGAAATTCCGTTGTAAACTCCGAAGATAATTCCAACCCAATCCCCTGCTTTTTGGTACGTTTCTGAATGTGTATCACTCAAAGACAAACCGTACACATGATGAGCGATTGCAGGCGTAGCAAATACCCACATACCGAATAATGCAAACCACGTAAAGAACTGTACCAAACCTAATTGTTTCATCGTTTTTGGCATATTCCCAAAATCGGTAAAAATCTGTGTTAAGCTTGCTTTTTCTTCAACAATTGGTTCTCTACCTTCTGCTTTTTCGAAAGCGTCTAATTCTTCTGGCGAATATTCTTTTGTTGTAAAAATGGTAATTAAAACGGTTACAATAATTGCAATTGCTCCAATAATGAATGATAAAATTAAGTGAAACGGAACTTCTCCTTCCGCTGCAATACTTGAAACACCAAACCAGTTGCTCAAAATATAAGGCAACCACGAACCGACAACAGCTCCTAAACCAATAATTACAGTTTGAATTGAATATCCTAATGTACGTTGATCCGAAGGCAACATATCTGCTACAAATGCACGCATCGGTTCCATCGCGATATTGAATGAAGCATCCATTATCATCAAGAATCCAGCACCCATCCATAATGCAGGCATCAATGCCGTAAATGCACCTGCTTGTGGCATTAAGATTAATCCGAAAGAAGCCAATAAAGCTCCTACTAAAAAGTATGGTTTTCTTCGTCCAAATTTAGACCAAGTATTATCTGAATAATGACCAATAATAGGTTGAACAATCAATCCCATTAGCGGTGCAACAATCCAAAACCAAGACAATTCGTGCACATCGGCACCAAATGAACTTAGAATACGGCTCGCATTTGCGTTTTGCAAGGCGAAACCCATTTGAACTCCTAGATATCCGAAACTTAAATTCCAGATTTCAAGAAATCCTAATCTACGCTTTCTCATTATCGTAATTTTTTTATGTATTTTACGATAAGCGTTTTATGCTTATCAAAACTATATTTTTGTAATTTGAGAAGTAAAAATATGTTTTGATTTGTTTACAATGTTAAAACTTTTTTTTGGGATTATTGCAACTGTAACAATTATTTAACCAAAAAAAACTTACTAAATCGTTGTAGTTTCTCTGTGTAATAATTCTGTTCCGACAACTTCGGTAATGTAATGCTCATGCTCGTTTTCTGACTCTAATTTTTGAATCAATAAACGCGCTGCAATCTCACCCATTTTGAATGCATTTTGTTTGACTGTAGAAATGCTTGGAATTGAGTTCTTGGAAATTACACCATCTGTAAAAGCTATTAAATGTAATTCTTCTGGCACTTTGATTCCTTTTTTCAGTGCTGCTCTCAACACTTTTACGGCATATAATTCATTTACTGCCATTACTGCGTCAAATTTATTTTTTTCGAAAAACTCATCAATCATAGTGTCCAACTGACTCTCGTCTTCTACACGCAAAATCAAGTTTTCGTCAACTGCAATTCCATTCGCTTCTAATGTTCTTTTATATCCTTCGGTTCTTAAGCGTCCAACACTTATATAATCTGGCGTTGTGATAAAACCGATTTTCTTGCGTTCTTTACTTATAAAATACTGAATTGCTTCTTGTGTCGCAAGTACATCATCAATAATCACTTTATCAGTATAAACCTCACGCGTTACACGGTCGAACATCACAACTGGCATTCCTTGGTTGATGATTTCTTTGATATGATGATAATCTTTTTTGGCTTGAGTTTCTTTCGAAAGAGAAATCACAAATCCGTCTATACTACCCGCTGCAAGCATCTCCATATTAATCACTTCACGTTCGTACGATTCATTTGACAAACATATTAAGACATTATAACCATATTGATTGGCTAAATTTTCGATTCCACTAATTACCATCGCAAAAAAATCGTGAACGATTTCGGGAATAATCACGGCAATGGTTTTCGTTTTACGATTCTTTAGACTTAATGCTATATTATTCGGTTTGTAGTTGTATAATTTTGCAAATGCCTGAATCTTTTGTTTCGTTGCAGCACTAATCTCTTCGCTATTTTTCAACGCCTTAGAAACCGTTGATATCGAAACATCTAACTCTTTTGCAATCTGTTTTAATGTCAAATTCTTTTTCATAATCTTCTTTCTACTTTAACCATCAATCTTATTCTACTAATTTCCGTCTTTTTTATTAAAAATTAACATGCTATAACAATTAATTTAATTATTTATTAACACGAAAACGTTTTCGTTTAACTAGTTAGTGTATTACATACACAATCAATCAATTAAACAACTTATATTTGGTAATGAGAAGTAAAAATATAAATTAATAATTAACGAAACAAAACGAAAAATATATGAGGATTTTAAAACAATCTCTTCTAGCATTAGTTTTATCAAGCCCTGCTATTTTATCTGCACAAACTGCGATAAAAGGAACAGTACAAGATAGCGCTAATAACACGGTTTTAGCTGGTGCAGATGTTTCGAACATTACAACAGGAGAATCGACAGTTTCTGATGAAAAAGGAAATTTTACATTAGAAGCGAACGATGGTGATATAATTGTTATCAGTTTTTTTGGTTATGACGATCAAGAAATAACTTTTGCGGGACAAACGCAATTACAACTTCGTATGTCTAAAACAACAGAAAACTTAAAAGAAGTTGTTGTAATTGGATATGGAACAGCGAAAAAAGAAGATGTTACAGGTTCTGTAAATCAATTAAATTCAGAAGATTTCAATAAAGGATCAATCACTTCTGCGCAAGAATTAATGACTGGAAAAATCGCTGGAGTTGTGGTAACATCTGCTGGTGGTGCTCCTGGTGATGGACAAAATATTATCATTCGTGGTAATAGTTCGTTATCATTAAACTCTCAACCATTGTATGTTGTAGATGGTGTTCCATTAGCAGATGGTGTAATTGGAGGTTCTCGAAATCCTTTAGATTTCTTAAATCCAAATGACATCGAATCGATGACGATTCTGAAAGATGCTTCAGCAACAGCTATCTATGGTTCTCGTGCTGCAAATGGAGTTGTTTTAGTAACAACAAAAAAAGGTAAAGGACAAAAATTTACTTATAATTACAACGCTACAACTTCTGTCTATACTCCATCTAACTATGTAGATATGATGAATGCGGATCAATTCAGAACATTAGTTAATCAAGTTGGTTCTCCAACAGAAATAGCTAGATTGGGTAATGCAAACACTAATTGGCAAAAAGAAATTTATAAAAATGCAGTTGGTTTTGATCACAATTTAAGTGCTATGGGAAATATTGGTGGTAAAATGCCTTCACGTTTCTCTTTATCAAATACAAATCAGGATGGAATTTTAAGTGGTGATAACATAAATAGAACTACTGCTTCTATGTCTTTAAATCCATCATTTTTTGATGATCATTTAAAGATTGAGTTAAATGCTAGAGGTTCTTATATCGAAAATAAATTCGCTAATAGAGGTGCTATTGGCGCTGCTTTAGAATATGACCCTACACAACCTATTTATTCTGGCGCACCATTTTTTGGTGGTTATCACACTTGGATGGATGGTAATGTTAAACATAATTTAGCTCCTACAAATCCTGTCGCATTATTAAATGAGCAAGACGATACATCAGAAGTTAGACGTTTTGTAGGTAATGCAAAAGTTGATTATAAGTTGCATTTCTTACCTTCTGTAACTGCTACAGTAAATGTTGGTTATGATATCTCTAATGCAAACGGAAGAAATGTTGTTTCTCAGAACATGCCAAGCTCATCTTTAACATGGGATGGTTCTTATTACAGATATGATAATCAAAACTATAACAAATTATTTGATGCTTATTTAACTTTCAATAAAGACTTCGGTTTACATAATTTGAATGTTGTTGCAGGTTATGGATATCAATACTTCAATACATATTCTCATACATACGACAGTGAATTATTTGAGCAAGGATTAGATTATGAATTCATAGATAGAGATCATTTCACTTTATTATCATATTTCGGACGTTTTAATTACAACTACGATAACCGTTACATTTTAACGGGTACTTTACGTGCAGATGCTTCTTCTAAATTCATCAAAGACAATCAATGGGGTTATTTCCCTTCAGTTGCACTTGCTTGGAACATTTCTAATGAAGATTTCCTAAAAGGATCTTCTACAGTAAATGACTTGAAATTACGCGCTGGTTTTGGACAAGTTGGTAATGTAAATGGATTAGGAAGCTTTTTATACATGACACGTTACAATGTTTCACAATCTACAGCATATTACCAGTTTGGTAGTACTTTTTATCAAACCTATAGACCATCTACTGTAAGTAAAGATTTAAAATGGGAAATTGCAGAAACAATTAATTTAGGTATTGATTATTCTTTATTCAAAAATAAAGTTTATGGTTCTGTAGATCTTTATCAAAAGAAAACAAAAGATTTAATTGCTAATGTTTACATCGATCCTTTTACCAATTTCGGTAATATGATGAACAAAAACATTGGAGATATGGAGAACAAAGGTATTGAGTTTAACATCAATGCTGATCTTGTAAAATCAAATGATATAGATTTCACACTAGGTTATAATATTGCTTTTAACGACAACAAAATTACCAATCTTTCTAATGATAATTATGTTGGTGGAATTGACGGTGGTACAGGTAATAATATACAAATCCATAGAGAAGGTTATGCTCCATACAGTTTCTATGTTTACAAACAAATTTACGATGTTAACGGTAAACCTATCGAAGGTGCTTACGAAGATTTGAATGGTGACGGTATCATCAACGACAAAGATCGTTACATACATAAAAACCCATACGCAGATGTTACCATGGGATTCAATTTGTTTTTCCGTTACAAAAATCTAGATTTATCTGCTAGCGCTCGAGCAAACTTAGGTAACTATGCTTATAACAATGTTGCTTCTGCAAAAGGTTATAGTAGAAAAGCGACTGGTAATGGACAAAATTATTTATCTAATGTTCATACTGATTTTTACAATGCAGGATTCGTAGAAATTACAGATTCAAACTTAATGAGTGATTATTACGTACAAGACGCATCATTCTTCCGTATAGATAATATAACTGTCGGATATAATCTAAATCAAGCGATAAAAGGATTAGATGTACGTTTATACGGTGCGGTACAAAACGTAGCTGTATTTACAAATTATGATGGGTTAGATCCTGAAATGTTTGGCGGTATTGATAATAATTTCTATCCAAGACCTAGAACATTTGTATTCGGTTTAAATGTTAAATTCTAATCAAAAAGTCATGAAAAAAATAAAAATATCAAAATATATAATTGCAGCGGCATTAGCTTTCTCTATAACATCTTGTCACGATGATTTAGATTTAATGCCAAACGATCCAGACATCATCACAGAAAATGATGTATTTTCTGATGCCACACAAGCTAAATTTGCTTTAGCAAAAGTTTATGCAACATTAGCACTTACAGGTCAAAAAGGACCTTCTGATGATCCTGATATTTCTGGTGTAGACGAAGGTGCTTCACAATTTACAAGATCTTTATTTACATTAAATGTTATTACAACAGATGAGTCTTTAGTTGGCTGGGGTGATGCTGGTTTACCAAACATGCATGCGCTAAGTTGGGGATCTAATAACAGTTTCATAGAAGGGATGTATTACCGTTTAGCTCAAACTGTATCTTTTTCAAACTCATTCATCACCAATGCTACTCCACTAGCAGAAAATAATGAAGAGGTAAGTCAATTCATTGCAGAAGCTCGATTTATTCGTGCCTATGCATATTATAATCTAATGGATCTTTTTGCTAATGTTCCTTTAGTAACTGAAATTAACAACACTTTACCTACACAAAGTAATCGTCAAGAGATTTTTAATTTTGTAGAATCAGAACTTATTGACATACAAAATACGCTTGCAAATCCTAGAAGTAATGAATACGGACGTGTAGATAAAGTTGCAGCTTACGCATTACTTTCTCGTTTGTATCTAAATGCAGAGTCTTGGATAGACGTAGCTAAATATTCAGAATCTATCACCTATTCTAACTTAGCAATCGAATCAGGATACTCGTTAAACACCACGGATGCCAATGAAAATGGAACTGCGTATGACGAATTATTTTTAGCAGATAACGATACTAATGGTGCTCAAAACGAAGGTATTTTTGTATTAAATTTTGATGGAAATAATTCTAGAACTTATGGTGGTTCTACTTATTTGGTAAAAGCTGCTATCGGTGGTTCTATGCAACCAGCAGATTATGGTGTAAATGGTGGTTGGGGAGGTCCTCGTACTACAAGCGCTTTGGTTGAGAAATTTCAGTCATCACAAAATGATTCTAATGGTAATCCTATAGCTTGGACAGATAAACGTGCTATGTTTTATACAGATGGTCAAACATATGATATTTCAGAAGTTAGTAGATTTAGTGATGGTTATGCCGTAACAAAATTTAAAAATAAAAAATCTAATGGTAATAACGGTAATGACTCAACAGGTGAATTTGTAGATACCGATGTTCCTGTAATAAGACTTGCAGAAATTTACCTAAATTATGCAGAAGCAGTTCTTCGCGGTGGTGGAGGCGATCGTGCTACAGCTCTTAATTACATTAACGCATTGCGTACAAGAGCTTATGGTAACACTTCAGGTAACATCACAAACGCACAATTAAACCTAGATTTTATTTTAGATGAACGTGCGCGCGAATTGTATTGGGAAGGAACAAGAAGAACAGATTTAATCCGTTTCAATAAATTTACAACAGGTTACAACTGGCCATTTAAAGGTGGGGTAGCTAATGGGACTTCTGTTTCTGACATTAGAAAACTTTTCCCAATTCCTATCAATATCATTGCAATTAATCCGAATTTAACTCAAAATCCTGGTTACTAATGAAAAATTTTTTAAAATATATCTCAATTGCTTTAATTGGTAGTATTGCCATTACAAGCTGTTCAGAAGATGATGATTTACTAACTGTAAATCCATCAGATTATCAAGCGCCAGAATTGGTAACACCAAACGATAATGCGCAATTTATTTTAACAGAGGAGCATCAAGATTCAATTATTACTTTCTCTTGGAACAAAGCAGAATATGGACTTGATGTTGTCCCAAAATATTCTTTAGAATTTACAACAAAAGACGATAGTAACTTTGCTAATGCAACAGTTCTAATAGGTAATTCTACAACAACAGAGTTTCAAATATCATTTAAGGACCTTAATAACAAAGTAATTGATCTTGGTGTTGAACCAAATGTGGAACAAGATTATATTTATCGTGTAAAATCAGAATTAGGTACACAACAAGCAGAACCATTAGTTTCTGCTGTAAAAACAATCACAATCACAGCATATCCTACAGATTTATCTACGAATTGGGGTGTTGTAGGTTCTATTACGAATTGGGCAGATAATCAAGATATTCCTTTCTGGAAAAGTGAAGAAACTAATGTTTTAGTTGCTTATATTAATGTTGAAGAAGCTAACGCAGAAATTAAATTCAGACAAAATGGATCTTGGGATGTAAATTTCGGAAGTAACAATCCAACAACTGCATCTGACGGAACAGTATCTGGAAGTTTAGACGCTGGTGGAAATAATATTAAAATTCCAAATATCGGAAGATATAAAGTAACTTTTAATCAAAGTGATTCAACTTTCAAAATAGAAGCTTTCACTTGGGGAGTTATTGGTGATGCAACACCGCTTGGTTGGGATGCTGACACTGCTCTAAATTACGATGGCACAATAGATTCTTGGACAGCTACTATAGAATTAAAAGTTGGTGAATTCAAATTCAGACAAAATAAATCTTGGGATGTAAACTATGGTGATTCTGGAACTCCAGGAGTTTTAAAATCAGGTGGTGATAACATCAAAGTTACTGAAGCTGGGACTTACATTGTAACAGCAAATTTCAGTAAAGAAACTTATTCTTTTGTAAAACAATAAAGAAATTCCTCATTTAAAAATAGAGCTGTTACAAACATACTTGTGTGTTTTAACAGCTTTTTTTATCTAATCTAATAATTCAAAAATCGCAATAATATGAAAACATTTTATTTAACTTTCATGTTGATTTGCCTTTCTTTCTTAAAGATAGATGCGCAAATCACTTCAGATCCTAGTCCACCAGAAGCAGACAAATCGGTCACTTTGTATTTTGACAAAACAGGAACTCCACTAGAAAATTACCAAGGAAATCTTTATGCTCATACGGGTGTAACTATTGATGGACAAGATTGGCAAAATGTGATTGGTTCTTGGGGAGATAATTCTTCTCAACCTCAATTTATTCATCAATCTGGTAATGTTTATAAATTAGAAATCACACCTTCTATCACAAGTTTTTACAATGTAGAGCCAAACAAAACTATAACTAAAATGGCTTTTGTGGTAAGAAACGCAGAAGGTAATCAACAAACTTCATCGGATATTTTTATCAATGTTGGTGCATTGCAAGTTAATCTAATTCATCCGCTAGAAAACAGCACAACCAATGTGAATAGCGGTTCTAGTTTTAATATTCAAGCAACAAGTACAATTCATGTGAATTGGACATTAGAGCGTAACGGAAATGCTTTTGATCAAGTAAATGATAGTAATTCATTTGATAAAAATTATACCATTACAGAAAATCAATCATTTGTTTTAACTGCAACTAATCCTACGACTGGAGAAAAAATCTCGAAAAGTTTTCAGGTTTTTATTTCTCCAACTGTTGCTTCAGAAACCATTCCAACGGGATTGAAACAAGGAATTAATTATTCTAATGATTTAACTAAAGCGCAATTAGTTTTATTTGCGCCACAGAAAGAATTTATACATGTCATTGGATCGTTTAATAATTGGCAGTTATCAAATGATTATGTCATGAAACGCGATACATCAAATCCTGATTTGTATTGGTTAGAAATCGATAATCTAAATCCTAATGAAACTTACACTTTTCAGTACAGAACAAGCGATGGAGTAAAAACTGCCGATCCTTACTCTACTCTAGTTTTATCGCCTTATGATGATCCTTACATCACAACTTATCCAAACCTTCCTACTTATCCGCAAGATCAAGAATTTGAGGTTTCGGTAATCCAAACAAATCCAGAAAAATATAATTGGCAAACACAAAATTTTGAGCGTCCAAATAAAGAAAATTTAGTTATCTACGAATTATTGATTAGAGATTTTAATACAGAAAAAACATGGCAATCTTTGATTGATGATTTTGATTATTTCAAGAATCTAAACGTTAACGCCATCGAATTGATGCCAGTTTCTGAGTTCGAAGGAAATATTTCTTGGGGTTACAATACAGCCTATCATTTAGCTTTAGACAAAGCTTATGGTACTGCAAATAAAATGAAAGAATTTGTTGATCTGTGTCATCAAAATGGAATTGCGGTAATTCTGGACATTGCCTTAAATCATGTTTATGGTCGTTCACCTTTGGTAAGAATGTGGATGAATGATCCTGATGGTGATGGATTTGGTGAGCCAACCGCAAATAATCCATACGCAAATCAAGAAGCAAAACACAGCTACAATGTTGGTTACGATCTTAATCATCAATTAGAGCCGACGCAATATTATGTAGAAAGAACAATTAGTCATTGGATTAATGAATATAAAGTGGACGGAATTCGATGGGATTTAACGAAAGGTTTTACGCAAAACTGTTCTGCTAATGATGAATTTTGTACCAATGATTATCAAGCAGATCGTGTAGCAATTCTTAAGAAATACGCTGATAAACAATGGAATATTGATCCTAATTCTTATATCATTTTCGAGCATTTAGGGCACAATGGTTCTGCACAAGAAGAAACAGAATGGGCAAATTATCGTAATGATGAAGGAAAAGGAATTATGCTTTGGGGTAAAGCGACTAATAATTTTAATCAAAATACAATGGGATATGCTTCGGATAGTAACTTTGATTGGTTGAAGCATACTGTAAAAGGTTTTACGAAAAAACATTTGGTTGCCTATGCAGAAAGTCATGATGAAGAAAGAATGATGTACAAGAATTTACAATATGGTGCATCATCAGGAACTTATAATATAAAAGATTTAAAAACTTCTTTGGAAAGACAAAAAGCTCTTGGTGCAGTTTTATTTACAATTCCTGGTCCTAAAATGTTGTGGCAATTCGGAGAATTAGGATATGATTACTCGATAAATCATTGCGAAGATGGAACAAATAATGACGGATGCCGTACCAATCCAAAACCAATTCCAAGCGAAATTGGTTATTTAACAAATACTGATAGAAAATCTGTTTATGATGTTTGGGCAAAAATTATTGGTCTTAAATTAAACAACAAAGTTTTCGAAACTGATAATTATACAATTACATCTGGAGATTTAAAACCGCGTATTCAGATTACAAATAATTTATTATCGTCGTCTGATTTATATGAGGTAATTGTTATTGCAAACTTCACAACAAGCACTCAAGCAATTGCGCCACTTTTTCCATTTACAGGAAATTGGTACAATTTGATGGACGAAACAACGCTGAATGTCACCAATACAAATTCATCATTTACAGTTAATCTAAATCCAGGTGAATTTAGAATTTTCGGGAATGCAAAAGCAAATTTATCAACAGATAATATTGAGGTTAATTCAGAAAAAATCTCTGTAACTCCAAATCCAGTTTCTTCCTCTTTTTCATTAAATATTAATTCAGAAAAAGTAAAAATCTATGATTTAACAGGAAAACTGATCAAAGAGTTTTCAGGAAAATTTTCAGCGATACATCAATTTAACATCAAAGAATTACCAAAAGGTATTTACATTCTTGACATTGAAGCTAAAAATCGAAAATCGTCTGCGAAGCTGATTAAAAATTAATTTTTCAAAAAAGCCATTAAAACAAATTTTAATGGCTTTTTCATTTTCTCAAATCGTTGAAAAATCAATAACTTGTCGGTTAATTTACACACCATGACAAAAAAGAAAATTCTACTTACCATTTTTTCCTTCGCTTATACGCTAGGATTTGCCCAAACCAACAAACAAGTTTTATTTACAAGCAAAAATCAATCGGATGTCAAATGTTATCGCATTCCGAGTATCATTACATCAGCAAAAGGAACATTGATTGCGGCAATCGACGAGCGTGTTCCAAATTGTGACGATTTGCTTTACAATCCTGATATCAATATTGTGATTAGGACAAGTGATGACAAAGGAAAAACATGGTCAACAATCAAGCGAGTTGTCGATTTTCCAGATCAAGAATCTGCTTCTGATGTATCGATGGTTTTGGATGAAAAGACAAAAGAAATTTATCTTTTTTACAATTACATGAATCATAAAATTGCGAAAAATGAATTTCGATTACATTTTGTAAAAAGTGCTGATAATGGAGAAACGTGGTCAAAACCTGTTGATATTACAGACCAAATTACGCCAACGGAATGGAAAAAAGATTTTAAATTCATTACTTCTGGTCGTGGCGCATACACAAAAGAAGGTTGGATTTTGAATACATTGGTTCGATTGAAAGACGGTGTTTACGTATTCGGAAGTAAAGATCATGGAAAAACGTGGGAACGAATTTCGAGTGTTGCAGAAAAAGCTGACGAAACAAATATTGTACAACTTCCGAACAAAGATTGGATGTTAAATGCGCGCATTCAAAATGCTGGTTTCCGTAAAATATTTATCTCAAAAGATCAAGGAAAAACGTGGGTTTCTAAAATGGAAGAACAATTAATTGATCCTACTTGTAATGCATCGACATTAGTTTTAGGAAGAGATATTGTGTTTAGTAATTTGCATGATTCAAAAGATCGTCAAAACCTGGGATTGAAAGTAAGTAAAGATCAAGCGAAAACATGGAATTTTTTCAAAACTATAGAACCAAATTCTTCGGCTTATTCCGTTTTAACGAATATATCAAAAAATAAAATTGGTATTTTTTATGAAGCTGATGATTACCAAGATATGGTTTTTGAAGTAGTTGATTTAAAATAAATTCAATCATAAAAATATAAAAAAACCTCATCATTTGATGAGGTTTTTCGTTGCTTAAAAATTAAGCTTAATATTATATTTTTCGTAGAAATTCTCGATGTGAGCAACTGCTTCTTCCGCTGTATCAACCAAACGGAAAAGATCCAAATCTTTCTCAGAAATATAACCTTCTCTCAAAACCGTTTCTTTGATCCAATCAATTAAACCTGACCAATACTCAGTTCCAACTAACACAATTGGGAAACGTCCTGTTTTCTTCGTTTGTACCAATGTCATCGACTCAAACAATTCATCTAACGTCCCAAAACCTCCTGGCATTCCGATAAATCCTTGTGAATATTTCACAAACATTACTTTTCGTGCAAAGAAATAATCGAAATTAATTTCATATTCACGGTCGATATATTTGTTCAATTCTGTTTCGAAAGGCAATGTAATTCCCAATCCAACAGAAGTTCCTCCACCCTTTTGCGCTCCTTTGTTTGCAGCTTCCATAATTGCCGGACCTCCACCAGTAATTACACCAAAACCTATTTGCGTTAATCGATACGCAATTTCCTCTGCTAATGCATAATATGGATGATCTGGAGAAGTACGTGCCGAACCAAAAATAGACACGCAAGGTCCTATTTTAGACATTACTTCGTAACCATTTACAAACTCTGCCATAATCTTGAACAACGCCCAAGAATCATTTATTCTAATCTCATTCCAATCTTTTGGTCGAAACGGAGATTGTATTCTATCGTCTTCTTTTTCTTTATCTGTCATAGTATCTTAAATAAAAAAACCGCAACAAAAATGCTACGGTTCAATATACAAATTTATTGTTTCTTCATGATTAATCTCTACTCATAAAAATTCTCAAAATATACCAAAACAATAACATTAATGAAGCAAATAACGACAATGCCGCTGCAACATACTGTTGTGTTCCGAACTCATATTTTAATTGGTGAGTGTTGTACAAAATTGCTCCACCAGCTAAGGCGCACATTCCAACTGAGAACCATAATCCTAGATCGAACCCGAATAACATCCCTGCAATAATCAATCCAATTGCTAAGAAAAATCCTATAGTTAATGCTCCTCGTAAAATAGAGAAATCTGCTTTTGTTAAAAATACAATAGCTGACAATCCTACAAATAATCCGCCTGTTACTACAGCTGCTTGTTTTATCACATAAGTTCCGCCATAATACAATGCGATGTAAAGCATTGGTACAAAAATTAAAGCTTCTGCAACTATGTATAAAAAGTAGCCTAAATATTGTTTAGATTTTGAAATCGATCCGTAGGCCATTTTTTGTGCAATCCATGTAATTCCCATGAAACCTGCTAATAAAATAAGCCAAAGATATCCAGAAGTTAAACTTAACATGAAGCTCACTAATGCTTCTGATTTTAACATCAAAGATTCTATGAGTACAAAGACTAACACCCCTCCGGCAACGTGACCGTAAGTATGTTTATAAAAATTTGCCCTTTCTACGCTTGTTGCCTCGGCAACCAATTGGTTTTGTTGATATAAATGTTGATTTTCCATACAATTCTATTTAGGTAGATGTTTTTTTAATAATTATTGCTAAAATAATAAATTTCAGCTATTCTTTTACTCACTATTTTCAGGATTTTTTAGGCTGTCTTCATTTAATTGATTATTTAATAATTACTTAAAGTTTTGTTAATCCCCTAACCTTCTTTAAAAGATATATTTGCTCCTAAAAAATCATATCCATGAAAACACATTTATTATTATTACTATTTATTTTCCTAATCAAAACCAACTTACTCGCTCAATCAACACCAAATGACCCATTATTTTTTGAAAAAGGTTCTACCTGGCTTTACCTAGATGACGGTTCTAATCAACAAAAAGAGTGGACTCTCTTAACATATGATACAAAGAATTGGAAAGAAGGAAAAGGTCATTTCGGATTTGGAGACGGGGATGAAGACACTTTGATCCAAAAGGGATATATCCGCTATTTTTTCAGAAAAAAAATTACAATAGATGATGTCACAAAACTTCCTGAAGAAGTTATTTTTAATATCGTTCATGATGATGCAGCGATCTTACATATCAATGGAAAAGAAATTTTAAGAAGCTCTCTTCTTCCTCAGTCCGGAGATATTCCTCATGAGTATGAATTAAGTACGTTTATACCGAACGACAAAGAAAATAGTTTTTTTCAGTACAACGTTTCTTCTTCAAATTTTGTAAATGGTGAAAATATTATTTCTATCGAAATTAGAAATCAAAATACAAGAAGCTCAGATGTATCGTTTGATTGTTTTGTGAGTGAAGATAACACAACTCCTGTTCCTTTCCACAAAGACGGACCTTATGTATTTTATGATAACGATCAAATAACAGTGACTTATATTACGGAAGCTGGTGCTGTAAACGAAACATATACAACAAATGACAAGGTTATTCTTAAAGTGACTGATCCCACTACATCTACGACATTTGATGTTCCTTTAAGAAAACAACATCAAACAGAGTTATCAACATATCAAGCTCCAACAAAATTCTTTATGACATCAGATATTGAAGGTCAGTTTTCAGCTTTCAAAAAAATGTTAATTGACGGTGGTGTGATGAATGATCGTTTGGAATGGACATATGAAAACGGGCATTTAATTGTGAATGGAGATATGGTAGACCGCGGGCCTTATGTTACAGAAGTTCTGTGGTTAATCTATAAACTAGAAAACGAAGCTGAAGCAAAAGGAGGAAAAGTACATTACATCATCGGGAATCACGATATGATGACCATGACATACGATTTTCGCTATGTCAACAAGAAATATATAGAAAACGCCAGCTATTTAAAAAAGACATATGGCGATTTCTTTGAACCAAATACAGCGTTTGGAAAATGGTTCAGAACCAAAAACATTATAGAACAAGTAGGTGATTACACTTTTGTACACGCAGGCATAAGTCCACAGGTTTCTGATCTAAAATTACCTTTGGATGAAATGAATGACTACGGACGAAAAAAAATGAATGGAGAATCATGTACAGGCAATTGTGCTACTGTAACAGGTGGTAGTGCTTCCGGATTATACTGGTACCGCGGAATGGCAAATCAAGTTCTTTCTCAAACACAAGTTGATGATATTTTAACCAATTTTAAGACAAAACATATCATTATTGCTCACACTGTTTTCCCTCAAATCACTTCATTGTACAATGATAAAGTTATTGCAATCGACGTCTCTCATGTTGATAATATCGCAAATAATAAAGTGGAAGCGTTGACTTTCTCTGATTCTTGTTTCAAAACGATGGTTTCGATTGGAAATCAAATCACCTTCAAAAATTTATTCGACAAATGTGAAAACTTATCTATTTCAGAAAAAATAAAACAAAATATCACGATCTATCCAAATCCTACTACAGACTGGGTCAATATAGAAGTGAATTCGAATCAAAATCTCTCAATAAAATTAGTTGACATAAATGGTCGAAAAATCACTAGTCCTTCTACTAAAACATCCAAAGGAATCAAAACAAACATTCAAGCACTTCCTAAAGGAATTTACCTTTTAAAAGTTTATGACAACGGACAAGAAATTCTAACCAAAAAAATCATCATAAAATAGTTTACTTCAAAATCCTCCATCATTTTTGGAGGATTTTTTTCTTCCATTCTATCAGACCCAATATAGAAATACCCAACAAAACAAGGTATTGAAAAGATGTAATAACTGCTCCTTTATAAATCATTAATGGAATCATGATTAAATCGCCGATAATCCAGAAATACCAATTATCAATTTTTCGTCGCGCCATCATCCACATTCCAATCAAAAAGATAGCGGTCGTCGAAGCGTCTACAAAATCAATTTTAGAATAATGTAATTTACATTGGTTGATAAAACTGAAATCAAAACCATTTTGAATAACTGGACGGTAATAATAAATCGTCAAAATAAAGATAAAACTCAACGCGAAAAGTAAAGTTGCATATAAATATTCTTTCTTCGAAGCCCACGAAACATCGACATGTTTATGATCTGCTTCGAGATTTTTTTGCCACAAAATCCAACCATAAATCGCCATTGAAGTATAGTAAATATTAATAATAGTTTCGCCGTATAATCCCCAATTAAAAAATAAATAGATGAAAATAAACGTCGAAATAATAGTGGTTGGATAAACCAAAATATTACGTTTGTAGGTATAATAAACGGAAATAATCCCAAATAAAGTTGCAATTATTTCAAGTAAAATATTCAGTGTAGAATAGGTTTTATAAGGAGCAAAGATGTAATCAATAAAATCGTTCATTCTTAAGTTGTGAGTTAAAATAATTCATTCTAAATCGTAAATCTAAATTCGTAATTATAATTTCTAACTTCAATCTATTCATAATCCAACACCCAAACCAAATAATATTCACCAATCATTTTATAGAATGCATGATATTTTCGAGATTTCACATCATCCGAAATCCAACAAATAAATTGTTTATTCTCTACTAATTCAAATTCTTCTGCACGATAATGATTCAGAAAATTCCAAAGATTTCCACCATTCAATTTGTACAAACCTTCTTTCATTCCCCAAATCACATGCAAATATTCAATTTCATGCTCTTGCGGAATCCAAGCTATTTCATCTGGACGCGCAAATTTATGTTTGATGTTCAAAATTTTTCTTGGTCGAGCCAATTCAATATCTATCCCAATATTATATTCGCTCACGCCAACAGAAACCAATCCATAGGAATGTGTGATGGAAATTTCTTTATTTGTAGGCAAAAAAGGTTTTCCACGTTCGTCATAATTTACATCATAATCCAAGTCCAATTTCTTTAGACAAGCGCGCAAACCAAGATATTCTCTGGCCTGTTTAGGTCGAAGATTATTATATTTTTCTATTCTATAATCCTCTAAATGAAGATATTCTAATAATTCTTCATTCGATTCTGTTACATTCCACGTAATAATGCGGGTATGTTTAAAATCGTTAATATAATCGATAACGGGCATTTTATTAATCGAAATTTGTTTGTAAATTTGTTCCTTATAAACTTAAAAAAAAAGTTAGTTAAATATATCAATTGATGGATACAAAAACGCAATACATTCCATACAAAGTTAAAGATATTTCTTTAGCTGAGTGGGGAAGAAAGGAAATTACGTTGGCTGAGGCAGAAATGCCTGGGTTGATGGCTATCCGTGAAGAGTACAAAGCTGCTCAACCTTTGAAAGGTGCTCGCATTGCAGGTTGTCTACACATGACAATCCAAACTGCAGTATTAATCGAAACGTTGGTTGCTTTAGGAGCTGATGTTACATGGTCGTCATGTAATATTTTCTCTACACAAGATCACGCTGCTGCTGCAATAGCTGCTGCTGGGATTCCTGTGTATGCTTGGAAAGGGATGAACGAAGAGGAATTCGATTGGTGTATCGAGCAAACATTATTCTTCGGAGAAGATCGTAAACCATTAAACATGATTTTGGATGATGGTGGAGACTTAACGAATATGGTGATTGATCGTTACCCAGAATTGGTTGCTGAGATCAAAGGATTATCAGAAGAAACAACTACGGGTGTACACCGTCTTTACGAAAGAATGGAGAAAGGTACATTGCCTATGCCTGCAATTAACGTAAATGACTCTGTAACAAAATCTAAATTCGACAACAAATACGGATGTCGTGAATCTGCAGTAGATGCTATCAAACGTGCTACTGACTTGATGATCGCTGGTAAACGTGTTGTAGTTTGTGGATTTGGTGATGTTGGGAAAGGTACAGCGGCTTCTTTCCGCGGTGCTGGAGCAATTGTTACAGTAACAGAAATCGACCCTATTTGTGCTTTACAAGCATCTATGGAAGGTTACGAAGTAAAAAAATTAGATACAGTGGTTGCAAACGCTGATATCGTAATTACGACTACTGGTAACTTTGGAATTGTACGTGCAGAGCATTTCGAGAAAATGAAAGACAAAGTAGTTGTGTGTAACATTGGTCACTTCGATAACGAAATCGATATGGCTTGGTTAAACGGAAACTACGGAAACACGAAAGAAGAAATTAAACCACAAGTTGACAAATACAACATCAACGGAAATGACATCATCATTTTGGCTGAAGGACGTTTAGTTAACTTAGGTTGTGCAACAGGACACCCTTCTTTTGTGATGTCAAACTCTTTCTCTAACCAAACTTTAGCTCAAATCGAATTGTGGACAAATTCATCAGCTTACAAAAATGAAGTATATACTTTACCTAAGCATTTAGATGAAAAAGTTGCAGAATTGCATTTAGCTAAATTAGGAGTAGAATTAGAAGTTTTATCTCAAGAACAAGCAGAATACATTGGTGTAACGGTTGAAGGACCATTTAAACCAGAATATTATAGATATTAATTAATTTTAATTCAAAATTTTTATTTGAAAAAAGAAAAAAGCACTTAACTATATGCCCTCGCCCTGAACAAGCGAGGGCTTTTTTGTTAGTCATTTTCTACGCCAGAAATTGATTCAAGTTCATTATTCAATTTATTTAGCTCTTCCTTTGTTGTATATTTTTTAGGAATATTTTTCTTAAATTAAATGTCGCTTCTTTTTTATTTTTTATCAAAATATCAGCATTGATTGCAGGCGTAATTCCTAATGGTGTTTTCATCCACACATCAGAATCAGTCGTTTTATATAAACATTTAGCCAGCAAAGCTCCACTAAAATAAATTGGCTTTTCAACTTCTGTTAATAATTCTACTTTGATGAAAAAATCATCTTGATATTTAATATTCAAATCACGTAAATCCATCGAAAAGACATCATTCTGTTGATATTCTTTTTTTACAACAACTTCAAAAGGTTTTTCTAAAATTGATTGAGCTGGTTTCCCATTATTCATTGCCGTTAAATCAACTTTCAAAAGAATAGAATCTAATTTCAAACTATTACTAAAATTGAAATTAATACGTTGAAAAGTGAATTCTTTTTTAGGCGCATTTATTGGAATTGCAAATTCTTTGGTAAACTTAGGAAGTGAATCTTTACTAAAATTAATATCAGCCGTTAATCCGATTAAAATTGATTTCGTCTTGGTATCCGAACCAACACGTTTCAATCGAAATTTGCTTTTATCATACAAAATCGTTTCATGTCATTCTATCGTATCTTTTTTATAATCTTGTGCATTTGCAAACGTTATAAAACATAAAAAAAGAAAGTAAATTTTTGTCATCTATTTGGTTTTTAAATCATTTATCAATTTTATAAAATATAGATGTTCAAAATTCACAAAGGTTACACAATGACATGTTAAAGTTTAACGCATTACATTAACAAAAGAAGAGTAACTTTTGGTTACTCTTCTAATTGATGCAATATATTTTCTAATTCTACCAGATTCTTTTTATAATAAGTAGAAATCCACCATTTTAATAATAAAACGCAAATTAATACATAAAAAAATAGTGTAAGAAAAATATAAAGATAAAACTGAAATTTGTATTCAAATTGCAACGAGTTAGGATGCTGGATATACGAAATCCCAATAATCATCAACACTAAAATAGAAATCAAGTACGAGTAAATACTGTAAATATCAATCGCAGATTTGTAATTATAATAAAACCAATTGATGTTCTTTAGCGAATTATATTCCAGATGATATGATCGTTTATAAAACTTGAAAACATAAATAAACGGCACCAAAAAAGTCAACGAAATACACAACAATGTCCACCAAATTGTTGGCGTATTTGCATCAAATAAGAAAGGAAAAGTATATAAAAACAATAATCCTAATAATTGAACATAAAACTCTTTCTTCAAGGTTTTTCGTACTTTATCAATAATGGTATTTGCTTCTTGATTAAACTCAAGATTTGGATCAATTTTAACTTCATCTGAAGATTGATTGTCCCATTGTTTTTGTAATTCATCAAAATTCATAACCGTATTTTTTTATGATGATTTGTATTTTTTCTTTCGTTCTGTTCAATTTCACACGTGCATTTACTTCCGAAATTCCCAAGTTCATACAAATTTCCTTGTGATTTTGTCCTTCCAAAAACAGAAAAATCAATGCTTTTTCTACTTTATTCAATTCATGAACTGCTTTATAAAACAATTCGAGTTGTGTTTCTTTTTCACCAAAATCCATCTCATCTACTTGATCAATATTTTCTAAAAAAGTATGACGATCTGCTTTTTTCTTTTCTTTTCTAAAATAAGTTAACGCCGTGTTCAACGAAACGCGATACATCCAAGTTGAAAATTGAGATTTACCTTCGAAACGATCAAAAGATTTCCATAGTTGCAAAACAATCTCTTGTATCAAATCATTTTGATCTTCAGAATTATCCATATACATCTTAGCGATTTTGTGTAAAATCTCTTTGTGTTGATCGATTAATTCTAAAAAAAGGGTTTGTTTAGCTTCCAAAATCGTTACTTTATTTTTTTCAACGCAACTTGTTCATCGTCTATTATGATAACATTATTTTCAACTGTTATTTCCAAAATAGATTTCATCGCTTAATTATTTAGTGTTTATTAGTAAGTAAACATAAAGTAAAAACGTTACAAAAATTTTGAAAAAAAATTTAAAAAACCATTTCTAACCAAATCGGTAAACTGAATTCTTCTAATAAATGAGCCAATTGAAATTCTTTGTAGTTTTCTTTCGTTATCCACGCCATTTCTTCTATCTCAGAAGCGATTTTAAGCGTTTCTAATGATTTTAATTTAACATGAAATACATTTGCATAAACTTCGGTATTAACTTCATTAACGGCAATAGAAGTGTGTTGCCCTAAAAATGAAACATCGTGCTGTAGAATATCAACATTAATCTCTTCTAAAAATTCGCGTCGAAGTGTGGTTAATAATTCTTCATCTTGTTCTCGTTTTCCACCAACCATCTGAAAAAATTTCGATTTCTTTTTTCGGACAGCTAACATTCTACCCGTTTCATCTGTAACCAAGGCGTTCACCAAATAAATATGATTCATTGTTATACGTTATGCGTTATGCGTTATACGTTATGCGTTATGCGTTATGCGTTATGCGTTATGCGTTATGCGTTATGCGTTATGCGTTATGCGTTATGCGTTATGCAAAAATAAAAAGTTTGGAGCAAAAAAAAGCCTCACAATAAGTGAAGCTTATAAAAGTTGGCGATCCGGACGGGACTCGAACCCGCGACCACTTGCGTGACAGGCAAGTATTCTAACCAACTGAACTACCGGATCAGTCTGTTTTTTTATTTATAATTTTCGATCGCACTAAAATAGAAAAAGAAATAGATGCGATCCGGACGGGACTCGAACCCGCGACCACTTGCGTGACAGGCAAGTATTCTAACCAACTGAACTACCGGATCAGAAAATTATAAATTGATATATTTTTTATGAATTTTTATAAAAAATTGCGATCCGGACGGGACTCGAACCCGCGACCACTTGCGTGACAGGCAAGTATTCTAACCAACTGAACTACCGGATCAGAAATTATAAAAAATATATTGTGTAAAAGAACGAACTTTTTGCGATCCGGACGGGACTCGAACCCGCGACCACTTGCGTGACAGGCAAGTATTCTAACCAACTGAACTACCGGATCAAAATCTGTATCGATTTCGGATTGCAAATATAGGCGGTTTTCTGATAAAACCTAAACTTTTTTCAAAAAAAATCTCGGAAATTTTGCATCCGAGATTCTTTTATTTCAAAATCAACGATTTAATTTATTATAAAATCGCGTTTAATTTTTCTACTAATTGCTCTTTTGGAACAACTCCAACAACTTTGTCTACTACTTCTCCGTCTTTGAAGAATAAAATTGTAGGAATGTTACGGATTCCATATTTCGCAGCAACTTCTTGGTTTGTGTCTACATCAACTTTACCAATAACTGCTTTTCCTTGATATTCTGTAGCAAGCTCTTCCACAACTGGACCAACCATTCTACAAGGACCACACCAAACAGCCCAAAAATCAACCATTGCTGGTTTTCCTGACTCTATAATATCTGATGCAAATGATGCGTCTGTTACTTCTAATGCCATAATCTTATATTTTTTTATCTAATCTTAAGTTTACAAATCTACATAAAATTTTATTCTTGAAAAATTTCGTTCATATTATCTATCAATTATTGAATAGATGAAACGAATAATTAATTCAGTTTGAATGTAATTTCCTGCAATTCATCTAATTCTTTCAACAAATCTCGACAAATGTTAATTTTGATTTTACTTGCTGGTAAATCTAAATTATTCAAATAATCTTTTGGATCAATTAATTGAATTTTTAATAATTTATCTCCTTGATATTTGAACATAATATCTGATAATTTGCTAAATGTTTCTTCCGAAAATTCTGGAACTTCAATCTTCACCGTCATTTTTTCGGCTTGTTTTTCAACAATTTCATTCAACAACAAAATATTTGTGATGTTTTTATACACACGACCTTGCGTTACATTTCCTTCTTTGTCTTTGAATTCTTTTTTCGAGATATTCAATTTCAAATTCAAGAACATATTTTCCTGCATAAAGTGTCTATATTTCATATAATCGCTACCAAAAACCATGATATCCATCGAATCGGTGTAATCACTAAACGTAAAAATACCAAATTCGTTTCCATTTTTGGCAATTCTATGTTGAATATTTGACATCATTCCACAAATTGAAACTTCTTTGTTAACAAAATTATCTTCATTCGCATTGATATCAGAAATACTACAATTTGAAGCCATTTTCAACTCATGTTTGAAATCATCCAAAGGATGCGAAGAAATATAAATTCCAACAACTTCTTTCTCTTTCGACAAACGTTGTAACATATTCCATTTCTCACAATCTGGCAACATCGGAACCACATCTTCTACAACAGAATCACCTCCAAAATCACCAAATAAAGAAGTTTGAGAAGAGTTTTTTTGCTCCTGATAATTTCCTCCATATTTGATTAATTTTTCCAGATTCGTCGTTGTATTATCGATAAAAAAATAACGTCCACGATGAAATTCAAACGAATCAAAACCTCCAGCTAAAACTAAGTTTTCGATTGTTTTTTTGTTCACTGTTCGCAATTCGACACGTTTAACAAAGTCGTATATATCTTTGAACGGACCATTTGCTTCACGTTCAGAAATTATCGAGTTTACTGCGGCTTGCCCAACACCTTTTACAGCTCCCATTCCAAAACGAATTTCATAATTTTCGTTTACGTTAAACTTCGTAATCGATTCATTGATATCTGGACCAAGAACCGCCAATCCCATTCGCTTACACTCTTCCATAAAGAAGGTCACTTGCTTGATATCATTCATATTATTTGAAAGAACAGCCGCCATATATTCTGCTGGATAATGTGCTTTCAGATAAGCTGTTTGATACGCTACCCATGCATAACACGTCGAGTGCGATTTATTGAAGGCATAGGATGCAAAGGCTTCCCAGTCTGTCCAAACTTTTTCTAAAATCTTAGGATCATGCCCTTTTTCTGAAGCTTGCGCAACAAATTTTGGTTTCATTTTATCCAAGACAGCTTTTTGCTTTTTCCCCATTGCTTTACGCAAAACGTCGGCATCACCTTTCGAGAAACCTGCTAATTTTTGCGAAAGCAACATTACTTGCTCCTGATAAACCGTAATTCCGTAGGTTTCTGATAAATATTCTTCCATCGCATCCAAATCGTACTGAATTGGTTCTTCACCATTTTTACGGCGAACAAACGACGGAATATATTCGATAGGCCCAGGACGATAAAGGGCATTCATGGCAATTAAATCCGCGAAAACTGTCGGACGTAAATCCTTCATGTATTTTTGCATTCCGGGTGACTCGTATTGGAAAACCCCAACCGTTTCGCCACGCTGGAAAAGCTCATATGTTTTTTCGTCGTCAATCGGAATTTCATCCGGATTGATTTCGATTCCTGTTCTCGCTTTTACTAATTTGATGGTATCTTTAATCAAGGTTAAGGTTTTCAACCCCAAAAAGTCCATCTTCAATAATCCGGCACTTTCTGCAACCGAGTTATCAAACTGCGTTACATATAAATCTGAATCTTTAGCTGTTGTTACAGGTACGAAATTCGTAATATCATCTGGCGTAATAATTACCCCACACGCGTGAATTCCCGTGTTACGAACAGAACCTTCTAAGATTTTTGCTTGCTGAATAGTTTCCGCAGCTAAATCGTCTCCATTCGATAAACGTTTTAATTCGCTTACAGCATCAAACTCTTCTGGTTTTAAGGCTCCTTTTAATGCAGCTTCATCTAAATTGAAGATTTTAGATAACTTCATATTCGGAATCAAACCTGCAACACGGTTCGCATCAAACAATGGTAAATCCAATACACGCGCCGTATCTTTAATCGAAGATTTCGCCGCCATTGTACCATAAGTGATGATTTGCGCTACTTGATTTGCTCCATATTTATCAATCACATAATCCATTACCAACGATCGACCTTCGTCATCAAAGTCGATATCGATATCGGGCATAGATACACGATCAGGATTTAGGAATCGCTCAAAAAGTAAATCGTACTGAATTGGATCTAAATTGGTAATCCATAAACAATAAGCAACTGCTGATCCTGCCGCCGAACCACGACCTGGACCAACCGATACGCCCATTTTACGCGCCGCAGCAATAAAATCTTGTACAATCAAGAAATAACCAGGATAACCTGTTTTTTCAATTGTGGCTAATTCGAAATCCAAACGTTCTTTAATTTCGTCTGTCAATTCTGGATAACGAATTTTTGCACCTTCGTAGGTTAAATGTTTTAAATAAGCATTCTCACCTCTTTTCCCTCCATCTTCATCATCTTCTGCGTGATGAAATTCTTCGGGAATATCAAATTTTGGAAGTAATACATCTCGATAAAGCGTGTATTCTTCTATTTTATCAACAATTTCTTGAATATTAATAATTGCTTCGGGAATGTCTTGAAACAATTGTTTCATTTCTGCTTCCGACTTAAAATAATATTCTTGATTTGGCAAACCAAAACGGAATCCACGACCACGACCAATTGGCGTTGATTGTTTTTCTGCATCGCGCACACACAACAAAATATCGTGTGCATTCGAATCGTCTTGATTGATATAATACGTATTATTTGTCGCAACAACTTTTACATTGTGTTTACGCGCAAACGCAAGCAAAGTCTGATTAACACGATCTTCATCTTCTTGTCCGTGGCGCATCAATTCGATGTAAAAATCATCACCAAACTGCTCTTTCCACCAAAGTAAAGCTTCTTCGGCTTGCTTTTCACCAAGATTCAAAATTTTGTTTGGAACTTCACCTTGTAAGTTTCCAGACAAAACAATTAAATCTTCTTTATATTCTTCAATAATCGCTTTATCAATTCGAGGCACGTAGTAAAACCCATCAGTATAAGCCTTCGATGCCATTTTTGCTAAATGATGATAACCATTTTTGTTCTTTGCAAAAATTACAATTTGATAGCCATTATCCTTTTTTGTTTTGTCTAAATGATTTTCACAAACAAAGAATTCGGAACCAATAATAGGTTTTAAGATAACTTCCGTTGGTTCTGCTCCGTCAGCAATTAACTCTTCATTCTTTACTTTTGCAGCTTTATTATGATTTTGTACTTCTGCATTAAAATGAAAAGCTCCCATCATATTTCCATGATCGGTAATTGCAACTGCAGTCATTTTATTTTTTGCCGCAGCACTCACCAAATCGTTTACAGAAATAGTCGATTGAAGAATTGAAAATTGTGTGTGATTATGTAAATGTGCAAATTTTGCTTTCTCGAATTGTGCTAAAACTTCTTCCGAAATATCAATAACCTCATCTCCTCCATCTTCTTTGGCTTTAATTTTCGCAATTTCTTGTGAAGCTTTTTTAAGATTTACGTGATTTAGTCCAACTGGCTGAATATTTGTTTCATTAATTGCATTAAATCGAACAAAATATTCATCTTCAACTTCTAACTCGTTTTTTGTAAAAATACCTTTACGAATCAACTCGAAAAAACAACGCGTAGTTGCCTCCACATCGGCAGTTGCGTTATGCGCTTCGCCAAACGAAACACCAAAAAGATATTGATGCAATTCCGTTAACGTTGGTAATTTGTAACGACCTCCACGACCTCCAGGAAGTTTCAATAACTCAGCAGTCACCTCGGTACAGGTATCCAAAACAGGTTTTTCGGCTAAATTATTTTCATAATTCAGACGATAAAATTCGGCTCCCATAATGTTAATATCGAAACCTAAATTTTGTCCAACAATAAATTTAGCTTTACCTAAAGCTTCGTTGAATTTATCTAAAACTTCTTTTAATGGAACACCTTTTTCGGTTGCTAAATCAGTTGAAATTCCGTGAATACGTTCAGAATCATACGGAATATCAAAACCATCTGGACGCACCAAATAATCTTGATGTTCAATAATTTGCCCCATTTCATCGTGCAATTGCCAAGCGATTTGTATACAACGCGGCCAGTTGTCGGAGTCAGAAATCGGCGCATTCCAATCTTTCGGAAGACCAGTTGTCTCTGTATCGTATATTAAGTACATTGAGTTTTCGTTTGAATCTGTAAATTTACGAAATCTTAGCAGAAGATTTTCTTAAGATAAGTTAAGAATAATTATCTATTTTAGATGTTCAAATCAACGAAAATGAAAAATATTTTCATCATTAATGGAAGCACAAGCGAAAATTCATCTAATCAAAAAATCATAGAAAATTTTATTTCTTCTACATCTCAATATTTCAAATGTACTGTTTTTGATGAATTAAAAACTCTTCCTCATTTTGATCCAGAACGTTCTATCGAAAATACGCCGCAAGAAATACTTGGTTTTAGAACTGAAATAGAAAAAGCTGATGGAATAATTATTTGTACGCCCGAATATATTTTTAGTATTCCGAGTGGATTAAAAAATGTATTAGAATGGTGCGTTTCTACAACCATTTTTGATGGAAAACCTTTAGGAATTATCACTGCGTCTGCAAATGGAGAAAAAGGACATGAAGAATTGCAATTGATAATGAAAACGTTGATGACAAACTTCAATAATGAAACAACTTTACTCATTCAAGGTGTTAAAGGAAAAGTAAATTCGGAAGGAAAAATTATTGATAAAGTAACTTTACAACAATTGGAAGAGTTCATCGTAGCTTATAACCAACTATTAACCTAAAATATGTTTTACGTTTATACTATTGCAATACCACTTTTGATTATTTTGACTTTTTATTTCGTTGAACGAAAAATATTCAAAATAAATAACCTTCTCATTTTAGTTTTTTTATTCTGGCTTTACTTGATTAGCTTATTTTTTTTACAATATTTTAAAATTTTAAATGATTTTTGGAGTTTATACTCCATTTTACTCTTCTTACTTCCAATCACTATTATTGTATTAATTATAAAAATTGTAATGATTATTCTAAATAATTTTAAAAAATAAATGAAACAAAAACTAATCTATATACTTTATTGGTCAGCAATATTTACGGTTTCAATATCAATGTTTGTGTATGGAATTGTAAAACCTACTCAATTCACAAATATGGATAACAGCATTAATAATCATCTTTCTGAAGGTCATCGATTGATGTGGAATTTTTATAGTTTTACCAAAGGGTATCCAATAATCATCGGAATTTTTGAAGTGATTGGTGCAATCACATTACTTTTTAGAAGGACAAGAATTTTTGCATGCTTGTTATTAACTACAATTTTAATCAATATTATTCTACAAGATTATTTCTATGAAATTGTTGCGCTAAATTCTTCTATTTTTTATCAAGTTTTAGTCTTTGTTATCTTAATTATTGACAAAGAAAGAGTGATTGAAATTTTTTCGAAACTATTTGAATTAAAAACTAAACTAAAACCAAACTGGATTCTAATCATTATAAGTTTTATACTTGCAATTGGCTTTAAATTTATTGAAACAAAAGTTTTATAACCAAAAAAGATGAACTTAATTCAGTTCATCTTTTTCTAAAATTTCTTCCGACTCAAAACTCATTTTAAGTTTGATGAGTTCATCTTTTATATTTTCTAATCGCTTCACAACATCTATTTCATCTGTTGTTGTCGCAATTCCTTTTTTACCAATCGCTTGTTTTGCACCTTCTAACGTATAGCCTTTTATTTTTACCAAATAATAGATATTCTTGAAACAATCAATATCATTTTTGGTAAATAATCGATTTCCTTTTTTGTTCTTTTTGGGTTGAATAATTTCAAATTCTTTCTCCCAAAATCGAATCAACGATGCATTTACATCAAAGGCTTTGGCGACTTCGCCAATCGAGTAATATAGTTTATCAGGCAGGTCTACGTTCATTATCAGCGTTTAATCCAAAGATAATGACAATTTTTTAGAGTTTTGATAAATTTTAATGAAATCGTCTGGATCTACATCATTGTAGAAATACATAATTGGATCTACAGGTTCTCCATTCTTGTGAATTTCGTAATGCAAATGCGCTCCTGTCGACAATCCAGTCGTCCCAACATAACCAATTACATCGCCTCTTTTCACTTTTTGTCCACTACGAACTTTCGCACGAGACATGTGAGCATACAAACTTTCGTAACCATTTCCGTGTTTCAAGACCACCATATTTCCGTAACCCGAATTAAATTCAGAAACTTTTACAGAACCATCTCCAGTTGCATAAATTGGTGTTCCTGTAGAAGCTGCAAAATCTAAACCTTTGTGCATTTTATTCACTTTCAAAATTGGGTGAAAACGAGATCCATAACCAGAAGCTAATCTACTTACATATTTATCTGCAACAGGTTTTAGTACTGGCATTGATGATAAATTGGCATCTTTAACACCAGCCGAACGAAATACTTCGTCCAACGATTTTGATTCAATTTCAATTTTATCAATCAATTTTTCGATATCTTCTGCTGTATAATTATCAATTTCTTTGTTTACAGAATCGATATTTTCATTGACACGCATATCATAAATTGTACGATAAATATTGCGATCTTTTTCTTCGATTTCTGTCAAAGCTTCTTCAACTTCTTTGAATTTTTTATGTAATTGCTGATTTTCATTTTCCATTCTTTCCAACTCAGCTAATAATTTGCTTTTGTCATCTTTGAATTTCCCTGCTCTCGATGCGTATTCAGAATCATTAAAATGATAACCAATCATTCCAGCAGATATTGTCGATAGACATAAAAATAGTAATACGTATAATGCTGTTTTAGGAGTTTTTTGGACTCTTTTCTTCGCCCAACTCATTAAAAATTTCACAGAATTATACTTATAGTTTTTATTTTCCATTACTTAACCAACCTTTTATTATCTTTGTAAAACGTTTGCAAAGTAACGAATATTGTACGAGTAAACTTGTTAATCAAATGATAAAAATAATTTAATTAAATGAAATCCAAAGATATAAGAAAAGAATTTCTGCATTTTTTTGAGACAAAAGGCCACTTAATAGTAGACTCTGCGCCGATTGTTTTGAAAGACGATCCGACATTAATGTTCAATAATTCGGGGATGGCACAATTCAAAGAATATTTTTTAGGAAACGGAACTCCAAAAAGTAATCGTATCGCGGATACACAAAAATGTCTTCGTGTTTCTGGTAAACATAATGATTTGGATGATGTAGGAAAAGATACTTACCACCACACGATGTTCGAAATGTTAGGAAACTGGTCTTTTGGTGATTATTTCAAAAAAGAAGCAATCGCTTGGGCGTGGGAATTACTAACAGAAAAATACGGAATCTCTAAAGATCAAATTTATGTAACCGTTTTTGAAGGTGATAAAGGTGACGGAACATCATTAGATGAAGAAGCATTAGAACTTTGGAAACAACATATTGCTGAAGATAGAATTCTTTACGGAAATAAAAAAGATAATTTCTGGGAAATGGGTGATATCGGACCATGTGGACCATGTTCTGAAATTCATGTTGATATTCGTCCAGAAGCTGATCGTTTAGCTGTTGATGGTAAAACATTGGTTAATATGGATCATCCACAAGTTATCGAAATTTGGAACTTGGTATTTATGCAATATCAACGTAAAGCGGATGGTTCTTTAGAATCTTTACCGGCTCGCCATATCGATACAGGTATGGGATTTGAGCGTTTGGCAATGGTTTTACAAGGAAAATCATCTAACTATGATACAGATGTTTTTCAACCAACAATTCAAAAATTAGAAGAAATTTCTGGTGTAAAATACGGAACAGCAGAAAAAACAGATATCGCTATTCGTGTTGTAGTTGACCATTTACGTGCAGTTTCTTTTGCAATTGCAGACGGACAATTACCATCAAACACAGGAGCAGGATATGTAATTCGTCGTATTTTACGTCGTGCAATTTCTTACGGATATCGTTTCTTAGGTCTTAAAGAACCTTTTATCTATAAATTATATCCAATCTTGAAAGCTGAAATGGGTGATTTCTTCCCAGAATTAGTGAAACAAGAAACAATTGTAACTGGCGTTATTCGCGAAGAAGAAGCATCTTTCTTACGTACAATTGAACAAGGATTAAATCGATTAAATCAAATCATTGAGCAATTAGGAGATTCTAAAGTTGTTCCTGGTGATGTGGTTTTCGAATTATATGACACATTTGGTTTCCCCGCAGATTTATCTCGTATTGTAGCAGAAGATCACGGTTTCACAATTGACGAAGCTGGTTTTGAAGCTGAAATGGCGAAACAAAAAGAACGTTCGAAAAAAGCAACTGCTTTAGTAACGGATGACTGGGTTATTTTAGATGATAAAGGAAAGGAAACCTCTATCGCTTATGATAACACAGAAGCTGAAGTAAAAATTACACGTTACAGAAAAGTAAAAAATAAAAAAGGAGAATTTTTCCAATTGGTATTCAACCAAACGCCATTCTATGCAGAATCTGGAGGACAAATTGGTGATACAGGATCAATTTCTACTTTGAATGAAACAATTGAAGTTGTTGACACGAAAAAAGAAAATAACTTAGTAATTCATTTCGTTGAAACTTTACCAGAAAATGTAAACGCTACATTCAATGCGAAAGTTGACACAGAAAAACGTAATGAGACAACTAAAAATCACTCTGCAACACACTTAATGCACGAAGCTTTACGCGAAGTTTTAGGAACGCACGTAGAACAAAAAGGTTCGTATGTTGGAGACGATTATTTACGTTTTGACTTTTCTCATTTCTCTAAAATGACAGATGAAGAATTGGCTATTGTTGAGCAAAAAGTAAACGATAAAATTGCAGAAGCTTTACCATTAATCGAAAAAAGAGATTGTGATATCAACGAAGCTATTGCTGATGGAGCTATGGCTCTATTTGGTGAAAAATATGGTGATAAAGTTCGTGTCATTCGTTTCGGATCTTCAATCGAATTATGTGGTGGTACGCACGTAAAAAACACAGCAGATATTCGTTTGTTCAGAATTTTATCTGAATCTTCTACTGCTGCTGGTATTCGTCGTATCGAAGCAATTACATCAAACAAAGCAATCGAAGCATACAAAGATGCTGAGAAAAATTACAATGATGTTTTAGCTGCACTTAAAACGAAAAATGATGCGGTAAAAGCGGTTCAACATTTATTAGATGAAAATGCAGAATTGAAAAAGCAATTAGAGTCTTTTGTTGCGCAACAAGCTGCTGCTGAGAAAGCGACTTGGAAAGCTGCGATTAAAGAGATTAATGGTGTTAATTTCTTAGCGGTTAAAACGAATTTAGATACAAATGCCGCAAAACAAAATGCAATTGATTTGACAAAAGAAATCGAAAATGCATTTATCGTTGTTGGTACGAATGATGCCGTAAAACCATCGATTACAATTTCTATCGCAAAAAACCTTGTAGATGAAAAAGGTTATAACGCAGGACAAATTGTAAAAGAAATCGCGAAGCACATCAATGGCGGCGGTGGTGGACAAGCTTTCTTAGCTACAGCAGGTGGTAAAGAGGTTTCTGGATTAGATGCTGCACTAAAACAAGCAGAGGATTTTGTTAAATAATAAATCTCTATTATAATACTTTAAAAGCGACTTGGTTTATCAAGTCGCTTTTTTTTTATTTTTATAATTCTATTTTAGAATTAACACTTTTAACTTTTTTATCTTGAAAGAGATCAAATTATTGATTGCCGTAAGTATAGTTGCAATTGTTTGGGGAACAACTTTTCTCGGAATTCGTGTAGCTGTAGAAACTATTCCAGGTTGGTTTGTAGCTGGAATTCGTCAATTTTTGGCAGGAATTATTATGCTAATTATTTTACTTTCGAAAAAGGAATTAAAATGGATTGGCTGGAAAAATTTGTCTTATCAACTTATATTTTCAAGTTTGATGTTAATCGCTGCAAATGGCTTAACTACTGTTGCAGAAGAAAATTTATCGAGTAGTTTAGCTGCATTAATTAGTGCAACCTCACCTATTCTCGTTTTTTTAGGAAGTATTTTTATTGGCTTACAAAAATTCAGTTAGCGTGGATTATTAGGTGTTTTACTTTATTTTGGGGGTGGAATATTTATTTTTTGGTAGGGAAATCAAGAATTAGCAAATCTAGCATATAGAACTGGAATTATTTTACTTTTTTGTGCAATTACAGGTTGGGCAACAGGAACTATTTTCATTAAAAAAATGAATATTCAATCCAAAAATATTTCTCTCAATCTTTTTTACCAATTTATATTTGCTGGAATTGTTTAAATTATTTTTGCATTCGCTTTTACTAAAAATTATAATTTCGAAAATTGGAGTACAAAAAGTATTTCTGCCATGCTTTATTTAGCTGTTTTTGGTTCTGTGATTACGTTTTTTTCATTTCATTATGCGTTGACCAAAATTTCTCCAATACAAGTTTCTATTCTTTCTTATTTCAATACGATTATTGCAATAATTTTGGGTTGGTTAATATTAGACGAACAAATTTCATCAAAGTTTATCGTCGCTACTATTCTAATTATTCTTGGTGTTTTTATTATTAATTATAAGCCAGAAATGTTCAAAACTAAACGTTTAAAAGCAGATTAAGAGTTACGTAATAAAATTTATTTTAATATTTTTAACATAATTTAACAACTTAATCTATGATTGAAATATACAAACGAGTAATGTTTGACAATTACGCCAATTTCTCGGGAAGAGCCCGCAGAAGCGAATATTGGTATTATACATTATGTAATGTTATCATTTCATTTGTAATGTATATTCTAGTTATTATCTCTGTAGCTATTGGAAGCGACGGAGAAAGTCCTGGAATTTTATTTTACTTAATTTATGGAATTTTAATGTTGTATGCATTAGCAACTTTTATCCCTTCTTTAGCAGTTGTTGTAAGACGATTACACGACACAGGAAAAAGTGGTTGGTATTATTTAATTGGTTTAATTCCTCTTGTGGGAGCTATTTTATTAATAATAGCATTAGTTACAGATAGCCAACCAGGTTCTAATCAATGGGGACCAAACCCAAAAGAAACTGATGATTCTATCAACGAAATAGGAAACGATTTAATCGAAAGATATTAAAATTAAAAAGCGAGATTAATTCTCGCTTTTTAATTGGATTAATTTTATCCATTGTTTTAGATTATATCGTCTAAAAATTCCGAAATAACGTTGATTAAAAGAGTTCACCCAAATCGAATTGTCTTCACAGTAAATCACAACTGTTTCGATATAATCTCTTCTTCGGTAATTGTATTTGTAAAAAATATTTCGTTCCGAATATTCAAAAAGAAACAAACCTTCTTCGTCCAATGATTGCGTAAAATTATGTTGACGCTGTGCTAATTCTTTGATTAAATTAATATTCTCACTCAACGATTTTGATGTTTTAATTTCTACAAAAAATCTGTCTTTAATTGTCGTTATTATTCGGATTCCAAAAATTAAAATCATTGAAATAAAAACAATATTCATTTCACTTGATGCATAAATAAAGAATAAAACAAGTGCAAACATCAGCCCAAAATCTAAATAATTCCAAATTTCGAAAGGTAGAAAATATTTATCACCAACCTTTTTGAGTTTTGTTTTATGATGAAATGTGGAAAGATCATTTGTATTCATAAGTTTTAGATTTCTCTTAAAAATAAGAAATATTATCGAATTGAAACAATCTTAAATGAATAACAATTAACTATTTTTATTAAAATAAGAAATTTTAATTATAAAACAAAAACATTCGAATCATTTTTGTAATTTTGCACCTCAAAAAATAAGTAATAAATACAATTCAATAAAATGGCAAACATTACATTTACAATGATTAAGCCTGATGCAGTTGCAAAAGGACACATCGGAGATATTTTAAAAGACATTACTGACGCTGGTTTCAAAATTAAAGCGGCTAAAATGACTCAATTAGCAAAACAAGATGCTGAAGCATTTTACGCTATCCACGCAGAGCGTCCTTTCTTCAAGGATTTAGTAGAATTCATGACTTCTGGACCAATCGTTGCTGCAGTTTTAGAAAAAGACAACGCAGTTGCTGATTTCCGTACTTTAATCGGTGCTACTAACCCAGCTGAGGCTGCAGAAGGTACAATCCGTGCTAAATATGCTGAATCTATCGATGCTAACGCTGTTCACGGTTCTGATTCTGACGAAAATGCTGCTATTGAAGCTGCTTTCCACTTTGCTGCGAAAGAAATTTTCTAATCGAATAAGATTACAAAACATTATACAAATCCTTCTGAAAATATTCGGAAGGATTTTTTTTGGCTCAAAATTTACTTACCTTTAAATCAAATTCTAAAAAATGAAAAAAATAATTTTAGCCACATTTACAATCGCAGCTTTTGTTGTGTCAAGTTGTAAAAGCGAAACAGAACCTGTAAAAAATGATGTAGAAAATGTAGAAGATTCAGTAAAAGTTGAAGCAAAAACTGCCGAAGAATCTATTCAATACGAAGGAGCTTACAAAGGAATTTTGCCTTGTTATGAGAAAGATTGCAAAGAGGTTGAAATGGAAATAAAATTATTGCCAAACAAAGGATATGTTTATTCTACAAAACGTTTGGGGTTAGATAAAATGGCCATTATGACAACTGGAACTTTTCAGTTTAAAGAAGATGGAAATACAATTGTTTTTCCTGAAATTGCCAATGTTCCGAATGCTTTTTTAGTTGAAGAAGGAAAAATTATTCAGTTAGATAAAAATCAAAAGAAAATCGAATCGGCTGATTCTGCTAAATTTGTTTTGACAAAAGAAAAATAGATAAAAAGGTTTCGTAATGAAACCTTTTTTTTATTGTAATAATTTTAGATTCTTTGATAAACTCAGAATAATTGTTTTCAAAACTCTGATAAAGTAAATGTCATTCCGACGAAAGGAGGAATCTGAGATTCTTCATTCCACTTACGTTGCATTCTGACTTATTATCCATAAGTCATGTTGAACTCATTTCTACATCGCATTATACAAAGTATTTTACCTCAACTCCAATCGACAAACAAAGTTTACTTTTTCTTGATTGATGATTTTAAACTGAATTAAATGTTCAGTTTCTAATTTCTGAATTTCTATTTTGTCATGTAAACTTAATTCTTTCAAGAAATTCATATCAATCGCTTTGATACGATGTTTTAATATGATTTCAGGATCAATAGTATTCAAGCACCAATCCAAATATTTGGTATTATTTGCGTGTTTTACGATATCTAAATCAGAAAACTGAACTTTATATTGAATAACTTCTGTTGGTTCAAAATCGATGTTTAAAATCGAATTCTCGACTTCCGTTGGTTTCAGATCAGGAAAACGTTCAATGTGAGATGAATCAATTTGAAGAATATCAGGACGACGTTTTTCTGTATTGAAAACCGCCCACAAACTTGAAGCTCCAATTAATTTTTTTCCATTTTTCTCGATTGTAAAATCACGAATAGATTTTGCACCTTTCAAAACTTCAATCCATGTTTTCACGTCAACAAAATCTGTCCAAGAAGGTAATTCATCAATCTCAATTCGAAGTCGATTCATTACCCAAGATTGATTAAATTCTTGTAAATCAAAGAAACCTAAACCTCCTTTTATCGCGTGTTCTGAAGCAGTTAATTGAAAAAGATTTGCCATTTCAGACAATTTCATCTTACCTGTCGGATCACATTGAGAAAAGTAAATCTCCCAATTTTTCGTATAAATTGATTTAAAATCTTCTGCTATTGGCATCGATAAAGTTTTGAATCTATTATGCTGAAATTATTTACCTAATTTCTTTTTCATATCCGCCATCATAACCGCAGCTACACCAGCTTCAACTCCTTTATTTCCATGTTTTCCGCCAGAACGATCAATTGATTGCTGTTCATTTTCGTCTGTTAAAACACAAAAAATAATTGGCATATTGTGTTTGATATTCAAATCTTTGATTCCTTGTGTCACACCTTGACAAACATAATCAAAATGCGCTGTTGCTCCACGAATCACACATCCAACAACGATAATTCCGTCCAAATCTGGATGAACTTGCGCGACTTTATCAGCTCCATAAATCAACTCAAAACTACCAGGAACTTCATATAAAGTAACATCATCAGGATTTGCGCCCAAATCAATCAATGTATCTTTTGCTCCATCTCGTAAATTAAATGTGATATGATTATTCCATTCAGATGTAATGATTGCAAACTTAGAGCCCGCTACATTTGGTAATTCTGCTTTATTATATTGAGATAAATTTTTATTTTCTGTTGCCATTTTGTTTAAAATTTGAATGGTAAAATTACAAAAATGATTTAGGATAAACTTTGATTTGAATCAATAAAAAAAGCCGAACAATTTGTTCGGCTTGTAATTATCTTTTGAAGTGAATTATTTTGCAGTTTCAGAAGCGTATTTTAAACGCTCAATAAACTTCGCAGTTTCACCATTATTTGCATTTGGATATTTATCCTCTAAAGCTTGAAAATATTTTAAAGCATCAGCATTTTTACCTAATTCCATCGCAATTTCACCTGCTTTTGTGTAGTAAGTTGATTGTAAAGTTTCAACTTCTGTTGCTTCAGCTGCTTTTACGTAGTAAGGCAGTCCTTCTTCCATTTTGTTAGAAGCGACTAAAGCATTTCCTAGCATCCCGTATTTTTGAGCAAGCATTACCTTATCATCTGTATCAAAATCTTCTAATAATTTTACAGCAGATGCGTAATCTCCTAATTTATAATAAGAACTTGCCGCTTTGAAACGTGCTAAATTACCAGCATCAGTATTTCCATATTCATCAACAATTTGTTGTAAACCTTGGAAACTTCCTGCGCTACCATTAAGAGCAACGTTAATAGAATCTTGATCAAAAAGACGTTCTGCTTGAACCATTTCTTTGAAAGCATCATCCGATTTAGGTTCTACGACTAGTTTTAAGTAAGCAAAATAACCTAAAACAGCTACAATAATTACTCCTAAACCAATACCAATTGCTTTAGCATATTTTTCAACAAAAAACTCTACGTTGAAAGCTGTTCTATCTAATTTTTCTACGAATTGCTCTGTAGCGAATTCTTCTTTTTTATTATTTTTTGCCATTTTAATAATTTACGAGGTTGCAAAAATACAATTTGGAACAAATATATCCAATAAATTTATTTACAAACAACCTTTTAGAATAAATATGCCACAGATAAGTTTAACATTTGTGGACGATTTTCTGTTTGAAACTGTCTGCCATCAGAGTTAACAATTTCAGAACCGATTTTTCCTAGACCAAATTCGTAACGTAAATCGAACAATAATTTAGAAACCTGTACGCCTCCGCCAATTTGCATTCCGACATTAAATTCATCTTGTTTTGCTTTAGTAAACTCTTTCACAGAAAGTTTATCGTCAAAATAATAAGAGAAAACAGGACCTGCTTGAATGTGCGCAATTCCTAAAAACCTTTTCCCAACATTTACAGGAATATCCATACGTTTTTTAGTAACATCAAAACTTTCTCCTTCAATATTGTATTCATTTTTGAATTGCGTATACAATAACTCTGGTTGAATGTAAATTCCTGCTAAAGAGACACGAGCTAAAGCACCAGCTTGAAACCCTGCAGAAGCTTTCCCATCTTTCTTGAAAATATTTCCAGCATCTTCCCAAACAACTTTTCCTTTATCTGTATTGAAAACAGCTCCTCCTTTGATACCAAAATTGATATTTTGTGCTGTTGCAAAATTTGCAGTTAAGCCGATAAATGCAGCTAAAATTAATTTTTTCATAGAATTTTTATTTTTATTGATTTTTATTGTTTTTCTTTTAATAGAGCTTCTCTCAATTTCTTGAAAAGATTTGACGAATATACAAAATCAATTACATTCGGATTATCAGCCACCAGAATCTCTTCTTTCGTCCCTTCCCATTCTAAGAAACCGTTTTTAAGAAATACGATATGGTCACCGATTTCCATTACCGAGTTCATATCATGTGTATTGATAATTGTAGTAGTATTTAATTCCTTTGTAATATCGTAGATCAATTGATCAATTACCAAAGCTGTTTTTGGATCTAGACCTGAGTTTGGTTCATCAGCAAATAAATATTTTGGATTATTTACAATCGCGCGCGCAATCGCCACACGCTTTTGCATTCCTCCAGAAATCTCCGATGGATATTTCTTTAACGCTGTACGAGCTATTTCTACACGGTCTAACACTTCACGTGCACGTTTTTCGGCATCTGCATTTGACATATCCGAAAACATTTGCAATGGAAATTTTACATTTTCGACAATATTCATCGTATCATACAAAGCCGAACCTTGAAAAACTACTCCAATTTCTGAACGTAAACGTTGTTTTTCTTTGTAATCAAACTCGATCATATTATCTCCTTCGTACAAAATTTGACCTGAAGTTGGCGTTAATAATCCAATCAAATTTTTCAAGAAAACTGTTTTTCCAGAACCACTTTGACCAATAATCAAACTAACTTTTCCTTTCTCGAAAGTGACAGAAAAACCTTTCAGAACTTCTACTGCATCAAATGATTTTCTGATATCTTTTACTTCAATCATTAGCTCAAAATTGTTTGTGTTAATATTAAGTTGATCACAATAATTGCTACTGATGTCCATACAACAGCTGTTGTTGCAGAACGACCAACTTCTAACGAACCTCCTTTTACTTTATAACCATAGTATGCCGGAATTGTTGCGATAACAAACGCGAATACCATTGTTTTAAGGAATGTATAGACAAACAATTTTGTTGCCATATTCATTTGTAAACCTGTAATAAAATCGGCTGCCGACCATAGTTTTGTAAAAACTCCAATATAATAACCGCCTAATAATCCAAATCCGATAGAAATCATAACCAATAAAGGATTGAAAAATACACAGGCGATAATTTTTGGTAAAATCAAGAAGTTTGCAGAATTGATTCCCATAACATCTAACGCATCAATTTGTTCGGTAACACGCATGGTTCCGATACTCGAAGCGATATACGAACCTACTTTACCAACTAAAATTAGCGACATAATGGTTGGAGCAAACTCTAATACCAAAACCACTTTGGTTGCATAACCAATGTAGGCATCTGGAACAGGAATAGAAGCTCCCTGAAAGTTTTGCGCCATTTGTATTGCTACAACTGCACCCATAAATGTTGAGATAAAGGTTACAATCCCTAAAGAGTTGACACCTAAATCATATATTTCTCTAACGGTCAATTTCCAGAAAACGCTCAATTTTTGAGGTTTGCTAAATACTTTACCCATAAGCATAAAGTATGACCCTAAATTTTCGATTAGTTTCATTACGACAAAATTAATATTTTTATTGGAAAGGCTTTTTATTTATCTTGCACAATGTGAATTTAGAACATTTAACTTCTTATCTCCCTCATAATGCAGACTTGTATGTAAAAAAGTGGTTAGAAAATCATTTTATAACGTTAAAAATTACAAGAAGACGTGAAACTAAGTTGGGAGATTATCGCAAATTGGTCGAAAATAATCGTCATCAAATTACAGTGAATGGCGACTTAAATCAGTATGCTTTCTTTTTTGTTTTTACACATGAAGTGGCGCATCTCAAAACTTTTGTTCAGTTTGATTCGCGTAAAATAAATCCGCATGGAAAAGAATGGAAAACCATTTTTGGGCATTTATTATTAGAATCTCTTCACATTTATCCCGAAGAATTGCAACCGTATATTCTTCATCATGCCAAACATCCGAAAGCGAGTTTAGGAGCAGATATTAATATCTCAAAATATATTATAGATGATAAAAATCCTGCTCAAATTTATCTTGAAGATTTGGAGGATGGTACAATATTTTCGATAGGAAAAAGAATCTTTAAAAAAGAATCTAAAAGAAAATTAAGGTATCTTTGTTTAGAGTTGAAAACCAAGAAAAAATATTTGATAAACGCAACTGCAACTGTAAATAAACTTTAAAAGACAATCATGAATAATAAAGATAACTACGCTGTTATCCTTGCCAGTGGTACAGGAGTGAGATTATGGCCTTTGAGTACAATTAAAAAACCAAAACAATTTCATGATTTATTAGGAATAGGAAAAACTTTTATTCAATTAACGTATAATCGCCTTAAAAAAGTCGTTCCGCAAGAAAATATTTTCATTGTAACTATTCAAGATTATAAAGAGATTGTAAAAGAACAATTACCAGATTTTGAGGATAAAAATTTTATCATCGAACCAAGAGTCATGAATACCGCAGCTTGTAATTTATTGGCCGCAATGACAATCCAACAATTTAATCCAAATGCAAAATTGATTATTTCTCCTTCAGATCATTTTATTTTTGATGAAGATGAATTTGTAGAAAAAGTAAATCTTGCTTTCGAAGATGCTGATAACGATCGATTGATTACTTTGGGAGTAGCTCCAACGCGACCAGATGTTAATTACAGTTATATTCAGTTCATCGAAAATACAACACCTATAAAAAAAGTAAAATCTTATATCGATAAACCTGATTTAGAATTTGCTGAATCTTTTATAACGAGTGGTGAATTTATTTGGAATACAGGAATCCTTATTTGGTCTGTAGATAGTATTGTAAAAGCTTTTCAACAACATTTACCTTCGATGAAAGAAACTTTGAAAAAATATTTTAATCTTGAACGTTCTTTACAAAATACAGAAACTTTAAAACCTGTTTACACAACGTTAGATGTAACTTCTATCAACAAAGGAATTTTAGAGCAAGCAGATAATGTTTATGTCATTCCGACAACTTTTGGATGGAGTGATATTGGAACTTGGTCGGCAATCAACGAAAAGTATAAATATACAGGTGAAGATCAGGACGAAAATCACAATACATTATTATGTAAACATTTTTCTGGTTACAACGCCAAAAATAATTTCATTTATTCTACGCAAGACAAAGCTATTATTATTGATGGATTAGATAGTTATGTGGTTATTAATTCGGAGAAAGGATTACTCATTTGTCCTCGAAGCAATGTACAGTTTATAAAAACTTATGTGAGCGATTTGAAATTACAGAAAAACGGAGAAAAATATTGTTAAATAAAAAAATCTCTTCAATATTATTGAAGAGATTTTTTTATGTATTTATAATTTTAATATTTATCGAAGTGTAATCACATTTTGACCAACTTTGTATCCATTTTGGTAAATATCGATTTTATATTCACCTTTTGGAAAGTCATAATCAACCCAGTCAAAATTAACTCTTGAACCAGACATATTATTGTAATTAACTTTTACACGATCAGAATATTCTACAGAAGATCCTGAACGTAAAGTTGTTTCACCAGCATCAGCACCTTTAAATTTTCCTATCTCGCCACTTGGTTTGTAAATAGAAACATACAATTCTTTGGTTTCAGAAGTTGCATTCAAGTTTTTATCCAAATCGAAAGATACTCTAACCTTATCAATTCTTCTTGCTCGTGTTGTTTCCACTTCTTTTCCGCTCGATTTTACTCGCAAACCTTTAATCGTATAATTTGAAATTGATAAAGTAGAATTTGTCTCTTTGATTAAATTCTGATGATTTTCTTTTTCAGTACTCAAGTTTGATTCAACCGTTTTTTTCTGCTCATTCAAATGAGAATTTTCCGAAGTTAACTCTGTATTCTTGTTTGTCAGCTTTTTATTTTCGTCTTTCAAGCGAACAATTTCTTCTTTATAAACTTTAATATCTGCTTGTAAAGAGGTTATCAAACGTTTAGCACGCTGCAATTCTCCATTTGTAATGCCTTCTTTATTTAAGATTGATTGAATTTCTTTTTGTTTCTCCAAAATCAATCGATCTTGATAACTTAAAGAAGAATCTTTTTTTACAACACGAGTTTTAGCATCATCAAAATCAGATCTAATTATACGTAATTCTTGTTTCAGAATTTCTCTAGATCGTTCCAAATCATTGATATCACTTTGCATTTCTATCGAAGATTTTGCATTTGCTTCTTTAGAATATACAATATACCCAATAGCTAATAACAGGGCTACTGCTAAAACAGCAATAATAATATTCTTTACGAATTCATTTTTATGTTTAGGGTTTGTAGAGGGTTCAAGATCTTTGTATTCAGTCATTTTAATTATTTCGAGGAAAAATTATTAAATCAAAAATTAAACCAATTTTATAATAATTAATAACTAATGTTAAATTTAACATTTACAAATTGTAATAAAACTTAATAAATAAAGACTTTTTAATCGTATGTCTCTTTTTTAATGTCTTCAGAAGCTTCGTCTAATTTATTTTCGGCTTTTGTTTTTAATTCATCAGCTTTTTCTTCCAATTCTGTTTTTTCTTCTTTAAAAGTTTCTTTCAAATCCGAAACTTTCTCTTTCACAAAAGCACTTGTTTCTTTCATTTGCTTTTCCGCAATATCTTTTACTTCGTTATAATCTTGCTTCGATCTTTCTTTAAAATCTCTAGCGGCTTCTTTCGATTGTTCTTTCAAATCACCCGAAGCATCTTTTATATTATTGATTGTTTTACGCGCAAAATCCGATGCGTCATCTGCAATCAATGTTCCTGCTTTTTTTACAGTTGCCGAAACATCGTCAAATTTATCTCCCGCAACATCAATCGCAGTTTCAGTTTTTCCTAAAATTCTTTTCAAAAAAGTTCTAAGTCCCATAATAATTTATTTTGTTGATTATTTTCAGTTTAAATTTACAGCTTCATTCGCAATTTTAGAATGAATTAATTTAATTTTTTATTTAAAAAAATGAATTTCAGCTATTTTAAACGATATTATTTCAGAATTTTAATGTTCAGTTTACTGACTATTTTTAGTTGTAATCCGAAGAAAAATCAATCCAAAACACATCAAAATACTTCATCCGAAGAAATATCCTTCAAATATTCGACCAAAAATAAAAACTTTGTCAGCGCACATCGTGGCGGAAGTGGAATACATGGTTTTCCTGAAAATTGTGTCGAAACTTTTGAACATCTTTATCAAAAAGGAATTCAAATTTTTGAGATTGATGTTGCCGAAACAAAGGATAATCAACTTATTTTAATGCACGATAATTCGTTGCAACGAACAAGCACAGGGCGACAAGATGTCAATCAAGTTGACTTAAAAACCATTAAGGAATACTTTTTGGTAGATGATTTTGGACAACAAACGTCATACAAAATTCCGACTTTTGCAGAAGCGCTAAATTGGGGGAAAAGTAAACCGATTTATTTTATGGTTGACATAAAAAAAGGTGTTGATTATCGTGATATTGTGAAGACAATAGAACATGTAAACATGCAAAAACAGGTTGTTTTGGTGACGTATACAGTTGGTCAAGCGAAAAAGTTGCATCAACTTGCGCCAGATATGCTATTGTCTGTTTCGATGCGAAACGAACGCGAATTTAATGAAATGATGAACAGCGGAATTCCGACTGACAAAATGGTTGCCTTTACAGGAACTCGACGCAATGACAAATCATTTTTAAACAAAATTCATGACAAGGATATTTTGGTCATTTTTGGGACGTTAGGAAACTTAGACAAAAGTGTTTCGGCGAGAAATGGACAACTTTACCGCGATTTAGAAAAAGATGGTGTCGACATTTTTGCAACAGACAGAGCAATGGATGTACATCAAACGATTAATAAAAATTAAATGGAAACAATATCACTTAAGGATTCAAATTATTTTTCAAAATTGATGCTAAATTATATCAATCAAGACGAGGATTTGAAAAACTTCTACAACCTATTTCCAACCAAAGAAAACTATATAAAACAAGCGAAAAATAAGCTTGGACATTATAAAAATAGAGCAATTCTTGTTGAACAAATTTCGAAACAATTAGGTCATTTAGATTTATCGGAAAAGCAACAAAATAATCTACAAAAATTAAGAGAAAAGAATACAGTAACGATTACGACTGGACATCAATTAAATTTATTTACAGGTCCAATTTTCTTTTTTTATAAAATTTTGCAAGTTATCAAAGCATGCGAAGAATTGAATAATGAACAAAGTGAAATCAATTTTGTTCCGATGTTTTGGATGGCGACAGAAGATCACGATTTCGAAGAAATTAATCATTTCAAATTTGGAGATCGAATTATTCATTGGGAAAAAGAATTTGGTGGACCAGTTGGTCGTTTATCAACAAACGGTTTACAAAAAGTTTTTGATTCATTTTTGTCATTAATTCCAAATGGAAAAAAGAAAACTGAATTGCAAAATTTGATTGAAGCATCTTATTTATCGAATGATAATTTGACAGACGCAACACGAAAATTGGTTCATTTATTATTCAAAGATCTTGGATTGTTGATGATTGATGGAGATGATAAAGAATTGAAAAAATTGATGATTCCAACTTTTGAAGAAGAATTAATTCAGTCAACATCGTTCAAAAAAGTAATACCTCAAAATGAGAAATTAGAACAATTGGGGTATTCTATTCAAGTGAATCCTCGTGAGATAAATTTGTTTTATATCAATCAAAATAATTCGCGCGAACGTATTGTTGAACAAAATGGAACGTATTTTGTCAATAACACTTCAATCAAATTTTCGAAAGAAGAAATTATTGCCGATTTACATCAAAATCCAGATAAATTTAGCCCAAATGTGATTTTGAGACCATTGTACCAAGAAACAATTTTACCAAATGTTGCCTATGTTGGCGGCGGTGGCGAAATGGCTTATTGGTTACAACTGAAAGAAATGTTCAATCAATTTGAAGTTGATTTTCCACTTTTAGTTTTGAGAAATTCATTGTTAATCCGAACTGAAAAACAATACGAAAAACAACAAAAATTAGATCTATCAAACGAAGATTTATTTTCGAATAGTTTAGCCATCACAAAAAAACGTTCGATAAATTCGTCAGAAATTGCTCCAAAACTTCCTGAATTGGAAGAAGAATTAAAAAGCATTTTTGATCGTTTGGAACATTTGAGTTCGTTAACAGAATCTTCTTTTGCGGATATGATACAAGCGCAGCGTACAAAACAGTTGAAAGGTTTTGAGAAAATAAAACAACGTTTGGTGCATGCAGAAGTGAAAAAAAATGAGGATTTATTGAAGAGAATCGAGCAATTACTGAATGATCTTTCTCAACAAAATGGTTTGCAAGAACGTGTGAAGAATTTTGCTGATTTTGATTACATTAACACTCAGTATTTCATTGATTTTATTGAAGATAGTCTTCGACCTTTTGATTTTGAGTTCATCATAAATACATTGAAAGAGGAACTCTAAACAAAACATAATTTGTATATTTGACCACGAAAATTCATCTAAATGAAAAAAATATTAGCTTTATTGTTATTTGTTGGTGCATCAGCACTTTATGCTCAACAAAAAACGCATACAGTTCAAGCAAAAGAAACCGTTTACGGAATTTCGAAACAATATGGTGTTTCGCAAGAAGAATTGTATAAAGCCAATCCTAAAATTGAAAAAAATGGGATTCATCCAGGTGATTTGATTGTGATTCCGGGTAAAGGAACTACGACAACCAAACCAACTGAAACCAATACACAAACGACTACGTCAAACGTAAAAATTTCGGACGATAATTATCAATATATTACAATTGAGCCGAAAGAAACGGTTTACAATTTGACAAAAAAATATAAAATTTCGGAAGAAACATTGAACTCATTAAACCCTCAAATCAAAGAAAGAGGTTTAGAAATTGGTGACGTAATCAAGCTTCCAAAAGATGTGACAAATAAAGTTTTTTCTGTTCCAAAAGGAACGCATTTAATCAAAAAAGGAGAAACTTTATACACTTTAGCAAAACAGTATAATGTAAGTGTTGACGATTTATATGCAGAAAATCCAGCTTTACAAACAGGTGTAAAAGAAGGAATGGTGATTACGATTCCTAAAAAATCTGGTTCTGTTGTGATTGAAGAAAATACGATCAATTATGTTGTTCAGAATGGAGATTCGGCTTACGGAATTTTAGAAAAATATAATACGAATTTAGATGAATTATTGCGTTTAAATCCTGATTTAATAAATGGTTTAAAAGCTGGAATGACACTTAAAATTCCATTGCAAAAAAATGCTAAAATCATCAAATACGGAACTGCAGGAAAGTTGAAACGTGCTAATGACAATGAAATTAATGTTGCGATTATGCTACCTTTTGATGTTGCAAATAATCCGCAATTAAAAAATTCGCAAGCAATGCAATTTTTTACTGGAGCTAAATTAGCGTTGACTCATTTGGCGAAAAAAGGTAAAAATGTAAATGTAAAAGTGATCGACACGAAAAGCGGAAACTTACAAGATATTCTATCAACAACAGATTTTAGTAAAACGGATGCTGTTATTGGACCTTTGAACACATCTGATGTTACGGAAGTTGCGAATTTCTTTAGCAATTCTGGTATCGCCGTGATTTCGCCTTATGCAAATGATGATTCGTTAAATTCTTTCAATGATTTATTGATTTCTAATCCAAAAGATGAAGTAATCGCAGATCAAATTATCGAAGAAATTGGGAAAAATTTTGCTGGAGAACAAGTTTATTTGTTGACAAATCGTGACGATCAAGAGTTAGCAAATTACACGAAAAAGCAATTAGAAAAACAGTTGAAAGCAAATGTTGTCATTGTAGATAGCGCTGCAAAAATTGTTCAACCACACGATAAAGTAAATGGCGAAGATTATTATACGCCAATTATTACGGTTTTAGTTGGTGATGATGATAATTTGGGAAAACAATATTTAGAAAAATTAAAAACATTTAACAAAGACAATATCAAAGCTTACGGAATAAAATCGGTTTCGGTTTATGATGTTTATAACGCAGATAATGCAAAAAATATCGATGCATTCCGCGAATTTGGTTTTGTGTTTAGTACTGCGCGATTAATCAATACAAGAGATACGGAAGTGCAAAGTGTGATCAAAGATTTCAAGGAAGTTTATTGTGAATTTCCGACGCGTTACGAGCAATTAGGCTACGATGTAACGTATGATATTGTGGACAGAATGAATAATAAAGGTGATGTTACCAACAATATTACAACAGAAAATACACGTTTGGCATCGAAGTTTGCATACAAAAAAATAAGCGGAAGTAAAGCTTATACGAACGATGCTAGCCGAATTGTTCGTTTACCTAAAAAATAATTTTATCAAAAATTATATACCAAAAAGCGATGCTAAATTTTAGCATCGCTTTTTTCTTTTTATCAACATTTTGAATTAAAACCTTGTATTGAACGGATTTTTTCTAAATTTGACTATGCACAAACTTAAAGACAATTTACTCGTAAAAGTTATTCTAGCCATTGTACTCGGAATTGTACTCGGTGGAATTATCCCAGAAGCTGTTGGTCGTATTTTTATGACTTTCAATGATTTTTTTAGCGAATTACTTAACTTTTTAATTCCATTAATCATTGTTGGATTAATTGTTCCATCAATTGGGAGATTAGGACAAACAGCCGGAAAATTATTATTAGCAACTGTTTTAATTGCTTACGGATCAACCATTTTTTCAGGATTATTAGGTTATTCTGTAAGTATGTCTGTATTTCCAAGTTTATTAGAACATCAAACTGGTCAAATTAATTTAGCAGAAAAAGCCAAAGAATTTGCACCTTACTTTTCAATCGAATTTCCTCCATTATTTGGTGTAATGCCAGGTTTAGTTTTTTCATTTCTTTTCGGAATTGGATTATCACGATTGAAAGATTCGACTTTTGGAAAATTTGCAGATGATTTCGAATCAATTATTACGTATTTAATTCAAAATTTAATCATTCCACTATTACCAATTTTCATTTTCGGAATCTTCTTGAACATGTCATATTCAGGACAAGTGGTAACAATTATGAATGTATTTTTGAAAATTATTGGTGTAATTTTCGTGCTACATGTTTTCTTGTTAGTGCTTCAATTTACAATTGCCGGAATTATTGCAAAAAAGAATCCTTTTACTATGTTGAAATTGATGTTACCCGCCTATTTCACAGCATTAGGAACACAATCTTCTGCTGCAACAATACCTATAACAATTGCGCAAGTAAAGAAAATTGGTGTTCGTGACGAAATTGCTAATTTCGCTGTGCCGTTGTGTGCGACAATTCATTTATCTGGTTCGATGTTAAAAATCGTTTGTTGTTGTTTAGCATTGATGTTAATCCAAGGAATGGAAATTGATTTTGTTCAATTTTTAGGATTTATCATGATGCTTGGAATTGCAATGGTTGCAGCTCCTGGAGTTCCTGGTGGAGCGATTATGGCAGCAATTGGTATTATTGCTTCTATGTTAGGATTTAATGCAGAAAATCAAGCTTTGATGATTGCACTTTATATCGCAATGGATAGTTTTGGAACAGCAGGAAATGTAACTGGAGACGGTGCAATTGCTGTAACGTTGAATAAATTATTCAAGAAAGAAGTTCAATAAAAAATAAAATATTAATTCAAAAAAAAAGAGTTCCAAAAAATATTGGAACTCTTTTTCGTTTTAAGAATATTTAAATAAATGAAGAATACATTTTATTAATTAGAAACCAACTCCTCCTGATTGCTCAGATTTGTTTTGTTGAGCTTCTGCACGATTTCGTACTTTTCCACCGAAATTATACGTAAATCCGATGTTCATTGTATGTGCTTCCCAACGGAATTTTCCTGTTGCTCTATCTGGATTATACATTTCTAAACGTCCATAAAATGTTCTGAAAATATCACTTACACGTGCACTCAAACTTGCTTTTCCTCCCATAAATGTGTAACGCGCTCCTAAATCCATACGCCACATATCGCGCATTTCTCCTTGGATAAATTTGTATTTCCCTTGATACATAAAGAAATGTTGTAAACTGATAGCTTTCGAAACTTTGAATGTATTATTCATACGAGCTGTTAAACGATTTGCATCAATCTCGACAAAGTAGGGAACTTTAACCCCATTTTCTTCTTTCTCTTGTTGAACAACCATTGTGTTATGTGTATAATCTCCACTGATATTAGATGACCACCATTTTGTTGGCACAAGATTAAATGCTAATTCAAAACCATATGCATCTACTTTATCATAGTTTAGATAATTCTGAATATATGCTCCATAAACTTCTTCGTTTCGTAAAACATTTCTAAAAATATTGTCTTTAATATGTCTGTAAAACACATTCGCAGAAATAGAATTTTTACCAATTCGTTGTAAATATCCAACTTCGAAATTATCTGTATATTCTGGTCTTAATGCTGGATTTCCGATACTTGACATCATTGGTGTCGACCATTCTGGCACTGGAGATAATTGCCCAATTCCTGGGCGATCAATTCTACGGCTATAATTTAATGACACTTGTCCTTTTTCGGTAACATCATATGTTAAGAAAGCTGATGGAAAGAAATCTAATTTATCTTGTTCAATTTTTCCTTCTTCATTTACATTAACAACGAAATCTCCTTTGTCTCTAAACTGTTCTGCACGTAAGCCTAACTGCATTCCAAATTTCCCAAATTTTTGACCATAATTTACATATGCAGAAAAGAAATCTCGTGTAAAATTAAAATCTGTACTTGGATTGTATGTTTCACCTTTTACAATTATTCTTCGGTCTGTTAATAAAATATTATCGTTATCTTCTCTTCTAAATTGTAATCCAGCCTCTATTTTTCCACCATCTTTGATTTGATTCGTATAATCTAAATTAACACGAATGTTATTTGTTCTATCATCACGATCTTCATAATATTTTACTTCATCTGGATAAAAATTATGCATGTTTCGTAAATCTACACTTTTAGCTCTAGAGAAAAATGCGTCCAAAACAATGTTGTGATCTGCTTTATCAAAATCACGTTTGAAATTCAAACTATAATCTTGACTTCTCCAATCTCCATCAAAATTCGAATTATTGGGATAAAACTCTTGTGTTTTGGTATTCACCATATCCGATCCAATTAATCCATTTCCTTTTCCAAACCATTGATTTGTATAAATCGTCAAAGCTGTTTTGTCGTTGATGAACCAATCGAAACCAATTTTACCTGCTTGGCTTTCGTCATTGTTTAAAATATCAATTGCACTTTTGAAATTTGTGTCAAAATTATTTAAAGAGCCATGAAATTCACTTGGACGTTTATTGTAACTATAATTTCCGAAAAAATTGAAAGAACCTGTATTTACATTTGCTGTTAACGAATTATTGAAACGACTTTTCTTCCCTTGCTCATAACCTGTACTCAATGCAACATTGTATCCTTTTTTCTTTCCTTTTACCATCACTATATTGATGATTCCAGATTTTCCGTCCGCCTCATATTTTGCAGAAGGATTAGTAATAATTTCTACACGCTGAATTTGATTCGAAGGAATTTGCTTCAATACTTGCGATGCTGATAAAGATGAAGGCTTTCCATCAATATAAATTTTCACATTTTCATTTCCACGTAACGATAATTCTCCTGTTTGTTGATCAACATTTACAGACGGAATGTTATTCAAAACCGCAGCAGCATCCGCTCCAGAAGAAATTAAATCATTTCCTACTTCTACAACACGTTTGTCTATTTCGTTACGATATTGAGAAACTTCTGCACGAACGAAAGCACCTTTCAATTCTACAGTTTCAGTTTTAGCAGTTTCTAAAATGATGTTACCTAAATTTAACTCACCTCCTTTTACTTCTGCAGTTGTTACAGATTGTTGATAACCAAATTCTGTAATCACCAAACGATAACTTCCGTCTTCTAAATCTGGAATCTCGAATGTTCCGTCTGCGTTCGCATACACTTCATCGAATAATTCTTTTGAATCTGCTTTATAAATCTGAATCGCAGCCATACCAACCGCTTCATTTTTTGCATTTTCAATCTTTCCTTTCACAGGATGTTGTTCCTGCGAGAATCCGTAAATAGAGCAAACGGAGAAAAGAATAGCTAAAGTAAATTTGTTTAATTTCATAGTTAATATTTTTTAACAGTACTATGTTTTACATAATACATAATAAGAGTTGTCCGTACTTTTTCCTAATTAGACGTTTTAAAAAATGTTTTGTTACAAAATTTTTAAACTTTTTTTTAAATTTTAAAGTACTATGTTTTACATAATAGGTAAACCCAATTGTTGGATGATTTTATTAATAAGACGCAACAACTTCAAAAATGTTACAAGAATTTTTAATTTTTTTTTAAAATTTTTTTCCTCGGCTGAAAAACTTACATTTATCATTCAATTAATATTAATCAAAAAATTGCTAAAACATTGAGTTCAATTGTCATATTAGGTGCAGGAAATGTTGCGTTTCACTTAACTCGTGCATTAATCGAAAACACTTGCAATGTTCGACAAATTTTCAATAGAACATTAGAACATGCTAGAGAAATCGGAGAAGCAAATAGAATTTCGTATACCGATAAAATTTCTGAAATAGAAAAAGCAGACATTTATATTATTGCGAGTGCCGATTCTGGAATCGAAGAGTTTTCTCATTATATTCCGTATGATGATGTTTTGGTTGTGCATACTTCTGGTTCGTCTCCAATGTCTGTTCTGAAAGGCGATTACCGAAAAGGCGTTTTTTATCCATTGCAAACTTTTTCGAAAGAAAGAACAATGCGTTATGATAATATTCCATTTTTCATCGAGGCGGAAAATTCTGAAGATTTGAAGAAATTGAATGAATTAGGGAATCGTATTTCAAACGAAGTTCATGAACTAAATTTTGCAAGTAGAATGCAAGTGCATATGACAGGTGTTTGGGCAAATAATTTTGTCAATCATTTATATTATATCGCTGGAAATATTTGTGAGCAAAACAATGTTCCGTTCGATGTTTTGTTACCTCTTATACAGGAAACAGCAAATAAAGTCATCGAAATGAGTCCAAAAGATGCGCAAACTGGTCCAGCAAAACGTGGAGATCAAGTGATTATTGATCGTCATTTAGAGGCCTTACAAGATGATTCGAGATTATTACAGATTTACCAAATATTGACAGATTCAATCAAACGAGTTTACGAAAAATGATAAGTTATAAAGAAAAACTAAATAACATTAAAACCGTTATTTTAGATGTAGATGGAGTTTTGACAGATGGAAATTTAATTTTATTACCAACTGGCGAAATGGTGAGAACAATGAATACGCGCGATGGTTATGCAATGCAATTAGCCATCAAACAAGGAATACGAATTGCGGTGATTACAGGCGGAAGAGATGAAGCTGTTGTGAATCGTTTAAAATATTTAGGCTTAACAGATATTTACGTGAACAAACGTGATAAAGTAGAAGCCTTTGAAGATTTACTTTTTTCTTATGGATTAGATCCTGATGAAATTGCGTATATGGGCGATGATTATCCAGATTTAGCTGTGATGAATTTAGTAGGATTATCTGCTTGTCCAAATGATGCGTGTATGGATGTCCGCAAAGCGTCGGAATATATTTCACCAGAAAATGGAGGAAAAGGATGTGTTCGCGATTTATTAGAACAAATCTTGAAAGTTCAAAACAAATGGTATAATGTAGAAGAAGTAGCTTCTATATAAAAGAATTGAACAAATTAAATATTTAATTTTCTGCTTAAAATCGGTATTAAATCTATCACGTTAAGAAAATGTTCGAATGTAACGTTAAGAAGATTTTAGCCCGTTGGGTTTTTAAAATCTTTAGTGAAATGAAAACATTTTTAGTGAATAGATTTACAGCCTTGACTTTTTTGTTTCGTTTTTGTGTCAAGACAAAAATGAAAGAAGTATAAAATTTTAGTCAGAAATAACAGATAAGAATTCATCAGAATAACAAATCATAAAAATGTTATTAACAGAAAAATTAAAAGATACCAATATCATTTTGGCATCACAATCGCCAAGAAGAAAAGAACTTTTAGCTGGATTAGGATTACAATTTTCGACAATTTCATTGGATATTGACGAAACATTTGATCGCAACGAATTCAAGAAAGAACAAATCACCGAATATCTTTCCGCTAAAAAAGCCAAAGCTTATACGGATATTCAACCAAATGATTTGATTATTACTTCGGATACAACTGTTTGGGTTGATGATGAGTCGTTAGAAAAAGCTTCGAATAGAGAAGAAGCGTACGAAATGATTAAAAAATTAAACGGAAAAACACATTCTGTTTATACATCAGTTACGATTCGTTCTTTAGAGAAAGAAGTTACTTTTTCGGACGAAACACAAGTGACTTTCGCAGATTTAACAGACGAAGAAATATATTTCTATATCGATAATTACAAACCTTTCGATAAAGCGGGTGCTTACGGCGTTCAGGAATGGATTGGTTACATTGGTGTGGACAATATGAATGGAAGTTATTTCAATGTAATGGGACTTCCTACGCATAAGCTATATAAAGAATTGGTAAAATTCTAAACATATCATCCAGCTTCGGCTGGATTTTTTTATTCTACAATTATCGTATTTTTGTTTTTCTAAAAAATCAATTTTATGAAGGTCGGTTTATATTTTGGATCATTCAATCCTATTCATGTCGGACATTTAATTATTGCCAATCATTTTCAACAATTCACCGATTTGGATCAGGTTTGGTTTGTGGTTTCGCCTCAAAATCCATTGAAGAAAAAAAGTTCTTTAGCAAATGAATATGATCGATTAGAAATGGTAGAATTAGCGATTAAAGATTATCCTAATCTTCGTGCTTCTAACATCGAATTTACGTTACCAAAACCTTCTTACACGATTGATACATTAATTCATCTAAACGAAAAATTTCCTGAGCATGACTTTGCGTTGATTATGGGTTCTGATAATTTAGATGGAATTTCAAAATGGAAAAACGCTGAGATTTTAATGCGCGATTATCAAATGTATGTTTATCCGCGTCCTGGTTATTCGCAAGAAGAAAATTTGGATAATGTCGAAATGGTTGAAGCGCCTTTGATGGAAATTTCTTCTACATTTATCAGAAATGCAATCAAATATGGAAAAAATATAAAACCTATGTTACCTCCAAAAGTTTGGGAATATTTGGATGGAAGTAATTTGTATGGATAAATTTAATGTGAGAATTTGAAGGTTATGGACTGGGAAAATTTAATAGAATATGAATCATTAAGAATTCAAAAACAATTTGCTGGTGAAATTCGGTTTGGTCCAACTTTTTTCTCGCTTAATTCTAATCCAGAAATTAAAGAATTGAATAGTAAAATCTTTGGAGATTGGTTTTATAAACACAATTCAACGATATATTTACAACAATGGAATTCTACTAAAAACCCAGATATAAATCTTATTGCAATAGATATATTTACGCTTCAATATAAAATTGTATTAGAAAATATAAAATCTGTTTTTGGGGAAATGAGATGTAGAAATAATCAATTATATTTTGTAGATCAATACAATAAAAAAGAATATTTAATCACATAATCATGACAAAACAAGCCACAATAAATAATTTAGAAGAATTAGTTCCTTTATTTGATGCGTATCGTCAATTTTATGATAAAAAATCTGATGTAAAAGCAGCTGAAGAATTTCTTGAAGCCAGAATTGTAAATGACGAATCGGTTATCTTTTTAGCCTATAATGAAGACGAAAAAATAGTTGGCTTTGTACAATTATTTCCTTCATTTTCATCTACACGAATGAAACGTTTCTGGATTTTGAACGATTTATTTGTTTCTCCAGAATTTCGCGGACAAGGTTTTTCGAGAGAATTGATTGAAGAAGCAAAAAGTTTATGCCGCAAAACTGATGCTTGCGCGATGCTGTTAGAAACCAGTGTTACAAATCATATTGGAAATTCATTATATCCAAGTGCTGGATTTCAATTACGCGATGATGCAAATTTTTATGAATGGGAAGCTTAACCAAATTGACGTTTCAATTCGTAGATAATATCTTCTAAACCATTTAGTTTTATTTCGTAAACAGTCGATAATAAAACGCCTAATTTTCCTTTCGGAAAACCACCTTTACCAACAAACCATTCCAAATAAGAAACAGGTAAATCGCACAACAATCGCCCTTCATATTTACCGAAAGGCATTTTTGTTGTGACAATTTCTTTTAATATTTCGGGACGAAATCCTTCCATTATTTTGCTACAGTTCCTTTGTACGTTGACATTCCATCTTTGAAATTCTTCGCATTTTTGAAACCTTTTTCTTGCATTTTGTCTGTTGCTAATTTTGCTCTAACACCAGATTTACAATAAATAAAATAATTCTTTTTTGTATCTAATTTCTGAATTTCTTCTTCGAAATTTGGATTTTTTACATCAATGTTTACCGCTCCAGGAACATGACCTTCAGCAAATTCTTCAGGTGTACGAACGTCTAATAAAACATTCTTTTTGTTCTTGAAATTGATTTCATTTACATTGTCTAATGTCGAAGTTACTTCTTCTATTCTCGCTTCTTTTCCTTCTGAACTTGACGAATTACTTGCACAAGAACCTAACAAAAGTGTTCCTGCAATCATTGCAACTCCTAAAATTTTATTTACCATTATATTGATTCATTGTATTTCCTAATCCTTGAAAAATAAACGACAAAACTGCATCAGCAGCCAAATTCAATCGTTCATTCATTTTTTCATTTTCTTCTGCCGACCAATCGCCTAACACATAATCCACTTGTTTACCTTCCGAAAATTCGTTTCCTACACCAAAGCGTAATCGCGCATAATTTTGTCCGCCAACTTTATTTTGAATATCCTTCAAACCATTGTGTCCACCATCGCTACCTTTTCCACGCATACGAATTGTTCCGAAAGGCAAGTTCAAATCATCTGTAATGACAAAAATATTTTCTAACGAAATATTTTCTTTTTTCATCCAAAAACGAACCGCATCTCCACTCAAATTCATGTATGTATTTGGTTTTAACAACGTAACTGGACGCGCTTTATATTTAAACTGTGCTACTTCACCAAAATTTGATGGTGAAAATTTAGCATCAACTTTTTTAGCAACTTCTTCAACAACCTTGAAACCAATATTATGACGAGTATTTTCGTATTGAGCACCAATATTACCAAGCCCAATAATCAGATATTTTTGCATGAAACAAAATTACATCTTTTTGCAATGATTAGAAATAAATATTTACCTTTGCTTTAAAGTCTACTGAATTGGTATAGATTTTGTAAATACATGAAATCGATAAAAAATTATCATGAGAAAAATAATTAGCGTTTTAATATTATTTGTAGGAATTACTGCTTTTTCGCAGAAAATTCCAACGGTGATGAAAACTGAATTTCCCGCTGCTGCTTTGCAAGATAGTGTAGTTGATTTGGATGGAAATTCGACAACTATAGAAAAAGTTTTTTCGAATTATAAAGGAAAAATTGTCTTGTTGGATTTATGGGCAACTTGGTGTGGAGATTGTATCAAAAACATGCCTGCTTTGAAATCTTTGCACGAAAAAAATCCTGACGTAACCTTTGTTTACCTTTCAATGGACAAGAATGAGGAAGCTTGGAAAAATGGTATTAAAAAATATCAGATTGAAGGTCAACACTTTTACTTAGGAAACAACTGGAAAGGCAATTTTGGCACAGGGATTGATTTAAATTGGATACCAAGATATTTGGTTCTTGATCAAAATGGAAAAATTGCAGATTATTACAGCGTAAAAGCTGATGATCCTAAAGTTCAAGAAACAATTGATCGTTTAAGAAATAAGAAATAAATAGTTTATAGTTTACCAACCAAATGGTGATTGAAATTAAAAAATCAATCACCATTTTCTTTTATTAATCATTAGAAATCAATATCTTTCATAGAATAAAAATAAATATTCTATAATTTTTTATAGATCATTTTTTGTATCAAACTTTTAGTTATTATTGCATTGATTTTAATACCCTTTTTATTTATATGAAAATATGCTTCGTAATGTATCCTTGGGACAAGGTTGAACCAGGAAAAGACACCACTATGCGAATTATTAAAGAATGCGTAGATCGTGGATTTGAAGTATCCTATTTAACAAAAAAAGATATCTCTATTGCCAAGGGCAAAGTTGTGGGAAACTGCAAAAAGATGATAACTACAGAAACAAATGATTGTGTTGAGTTTTATCACACCATGAAATTTGAAAGTAGTATAAAAGATTTGACCGAATTTGATATGATTTTTATGAGAGCCGATCCACCAATTGATCCGCTTTTGTTGAATATGTTAGAATTAATCGAAGATAAAGTATTCTTCGTAAATAAAATTTCGGGTTTACGTAAAGCAAATAATAAAATATACGCCGCATCTTTTGATGATGGTCAAGAAACAATTGTTCCTCAAACACTTATTACAAAAGATATTGATTTGATAAAATCGTTTGTAGAGGAAAATAATTTCGAGAAATTTATCATCAAACCATTAGACGGAATGGGTGGTAAAGGTGTTATACTTTTCGAACGAAAAAATATTGGTAACTTAAGCTCGATTTGCGATTTTTATATCAATCATACCGGGAATTCTCAGCCTATTATTTGTCAAAATTATATAGAAGGTGCAGAAAAAGGTGATGTTCGCGCCATTGTGATTAATGGTGAACCGATTGGTGCAATTATGCGTGTTCCTGCAGAAGGTGACCACCGTTCTAATATTTCGGCTGGTGGTTCTGCGATTAGACACGAAATGAGTGAACATGAGTTAGATTTATGCCGTAAAATAGGAAAACAATTAAATGAAGATGGAATTTATTTTTGCGGAATCGATTTGATTAACGGGAAAATGGTTGAGCTAAATGTCGTAAGTCCTGGAGGAATTGTTCCTCACAATAATGTAAACAATAACAACGAAATTCAGAAACAAATCGTATCGATGTTATTGGAGAAATATAAAGAATTTAAAGCATGAAATCCATAAGTATACAGCAAATTTTAGATAATATTGAGAACGAAATTGTATTTGAAGCTTATGCAGAAGACGAATCATTCAAAATAAAAATCGACGAATACATTCCTTACGTTTGTGCTGCCATTCATGATGGTGGACAAATGCGCGAAGATATTCGCGAAAAATGTTTATTAAGCAATTATGAACGTTGGTACGAGGAAGATCCGCATACAGCTGAGTTTGTAGAAACTTTTCCAATCTTAATTCAAGGTTGTGATTCTCGATTTGAATACGATCTAAATCGTGGTCCAGAAACTGCTGTGTACGAAGAAGCTTGGGGAAAACAGGTTTGGAAAGAGCCTTTGTCGGTTTCTCAAAAACAAAAAAGTATTGCAAAACATCATGCTTTTTATGAGGTTTTGGAAGCTTTAATCAACAAGCTTGAAACTAAATTTAAGTCGTGTTTGGTTTATGATATTCACTCGTACAATTGGAAACGTTGGGATCGTCCGGTTCCAGTGTTCAACATTGGTGCGGAGCGAGTTGATAACGAACGTTACGGAAATTATGTAGAAAGTTGGCGCGATGAATTAGCGAATATTGAGTTAGAAAATATTCACAATTATTCAGCGATTAACGATGTATTTTATGGACGCGGATATTTGTTAGAATTTGTCACAAATCGATTCAAAAATACATTGGTTTTAGCGACAGAAGTTTCAAAAATTTATTGCGATGAATTGACAGGAGAATCTTTTCCAGAGATTATTAACCAAATAAAAGAAGGTTTTAAATCGGCGATTCTTAACCACGCTTACGAGTTTGTAAAAACGGAAACGACGTACAAAGTAGGTTCTAAGCAAGTGAATATTTTGCACAATGAATTAGAATCTGATTTGGTCAAAATTGATAAACAATTGTATCAATTGGTTCAAAATTTTGAGTTGTTGAGTGTCATCAATCCGATTAATTTAGAATTTGAAAAGAAGAAATTCTTAGCTTCAAAATATACATACGAACCACAATTTAAGTACAATCCGCTTAACATTGATCCATTCGAATTTAAACGAAAATTATCGAATATTAAAGTCGAGAAAATCAATGATATTAGTATTCAAAATATGTATGTTAACACGATTAACGCTTATTTTGACAAGGTAGATTTATTGGCGAATCTTGGTACGGATAAATTTTTGTACAATTCGTTGCGTTATTTTGGCGAACCATCTAAAAAAGATATCGAAAATGCGAACTTTATCCTTTATTGTCCTGAGTTTAGAATGGATAAACAAGGAAATTATACAGAGGAAGAAGTGGTTAATCTTTTTAGAAATGCTACTAATGATTATGGTTTCAAATTTGACATCGAAGTTTCGGATGATATCGCTTCAAAAGCGCTTGTGATTAATAGCAAAAGAAAAGTTGTGATTAAGCGTGGCGTTAAGTTTGACAAACGTTTTACAAATGGTTTAATTGAGCACGAAATTGGAGTTCATATGGTGACAACGATGAACGCGTTGGATCAACCATTAAAAATCTTTAGTATTGGTTTACCTGTGAATACGTTGACGCAAGAAGGTTTGGCGATTTTAAGTGAGTATTATTCTGACTCTATTAATCATAGCCGTTTAAGAGAACTTGGTCTGCGCGTTATGGCGGTTCATATGTTGACAAATGGAAAATCGTTCAACGAAACATTTATGACGTTGATGGAAGAATACAAAATGCAACCAGAAGACGCATTTTATCTGACAACTCGCGTTTATCGTGGTGGTGGTTTTACAAAAGACGCGCTTTACTTGAAAGGTTTGAAAACAATTTTGAATTATGTTGATCAAGGACTTTCTTTGGATAATTTATTAATTGGAAAAACTTCGGTTGAATACATTGATACAATTGACGAATTAGTTGAGCGTAAAATGATTAATAAACCAAAATATTATACCAAAATTTTCAAAAAACATCTTGAAAATCCAGAAATCAATCCGATTTTACAATATATTTTTAATGGAATAAAAGATTAAAAAAATAAAAACCCACTCAAATTGAGTGGGTTTTGTCTTATTATAAACTTATATTTAATCTTTGTTCTCAATTCTCTTATCAAAATAGAATAATACAATTCCTAATGTGATAATTCCTAAACCAAATAAACTTTCTTTTGGTTTTTGCATCAAAACGAAATAACAGATATATAAACTAAATGCTAAAAATATAGCAGGTAAGACATAAAAGAATTTACTTTTGATAATAGTTAATTGATCTTGTTTGATAAAGAAAGCTGTACAAACTGCTAATGTTGCTAATATTTGTAAAACAAACGATGTATAGGTAAAAATCACTTCAAAATCTCCTGAAAAAATTAGCAAAATACTAATTGCTGTATGCACCCAAATTGCACGAACTGGAATTCTATTTTTGTTCTCTTTCGCCATAAAATTCCACAATTTATTTTCGCGCGCTGTGGCTTGCGTCAAACGAGAACCAATCCACAAATAACCGCTAATCGTCGCAATTAATTGTAAAGCAATAAAGCAACTCACCCATTTTACATTATTTCCAAGCAGATTACCGAACGAAATATTTGCAACATTTTCTTGTCCAGCCAAAGTTCCTGCTGATGCATGTTTCAAGAAAACATAATTTAGCAAAACATAAGAAATCGTGACAAAAATAACGCCTATAAATAGTGCTTTTGGTAAGTTTTGTTTTGGTTGCTCAATTTCTTCTACGATGTATGAAGCCGAATTCCAACCTGTATAAGCAAAAGTAACATAAACCAAAGACGTCGCAAATGCAGGAAGTAACAATTCATTTTTCCAAGTCGAATCAAAAACTACCGCATTTGGCTCAACTGCTGGAGCAAAATAAAAACCTAAAGCAATTAAAACAACAATAAATACAACTTTTAGAATAGTAAAAATATTCTGAAATTTACTACTCAAATTTAGACTGAATGATTGAAAAACGGCAACAATCAAAATCATGGCTATTGCAAATTCTTTTCCTAAATCAAACCCGAAAACATTCAAGTATTTTCCCATTGCCAAAGCCGCTAAAGAAATTGGCGCTGAGAAACCAACGAATAAAGAAATCCAACTTGATAAATAACCAAAAACGGGATGAAATGTCCGAGATAAATAAATATAATCTCCTCCTGATTGTTTAAATTTTGAAGCTAATTCCGAATAAATAAATGCGCCAATCAACGCTAACAATCCTCCTATTGACCACAATAATAAGATAGAAGTTGTATTTTTTAAATCAGAAATTTGATAACCCAAACTGGTAAAAACACCTGTTCCGATCATATTCGAAATCACTAAAGCTGCTGCGGTTTTCCAACCAATTTTTGAATGTGCCATACACAAAAAAGTGCCAATTGAATGTTTGAATTTACATTAAAATTGACACTTTGAATATTTTATTATTGATTAAAATTTAAAACTTGCACGTGCAAAATAATACGCTCCTGTCATCCCCATTTGAACTGGCGCATACGGAAAAATTCCATAATAAGAATTCTCATAAACTTGCTTGTCTGGGAAAACATCAAACAAATTATTTGCACCAATTGTAAAGTTGAAATTCTTTGTAATATCATAACCAATCGAAGCATCCGTCACCGCTTTTCCCGTATGTTCTTGGATACTTCCCCAAGGATATCCATCTTTTGTCACTTTTCCGAAATACGTGTTACGCACCATAAAATTGAATCCAGAAATTGCATAATTCAATCCTAAAGTTGCTTTTGTTTTTGGACTTAATGATTCGATAATATTGACTTGATCAGGACCAAAAAATTCTTCCGTTGGAATTGTTAAAGCTGTTGGAAAATGATAACCGACAATTTTTGTTTCGTTGATATTTCCTGATAAACTTGCATTCAATTTTCCTCGACCTAAACGAGTATCATAGGAAATTACTAAATCCAAACCTTTGGTTTCTGTATCAATTGCATTCGTAAAAATACGCGCTGTCGCTACATTATATTTTTCTAAAGCAGGATCTGTGATATCAGAAGTTAAGACAATTCGGTCATCAACTTTTATAAAATATCCATCCAATGTGATAAATAATTTTGAAGTCGGACGAAATGTTAAACCTAAACTTGCATTGATTGATTTTTCTTCTTTTAATTTATCCAAACCAATTTCTTTCGACAATTCAGACTCATTTCGAATAATTCCTTTTGTTACCAAAACTTGATCACCATTATCATTCAAGAATAAATCGGTATACGAATTACTGAAATATTTTTGTTGTAAAGAAGGTGCTCTAAATCCTGTCGAAATTGCTCCACGAACCGAATACCCTTTTGCGTATTCATATCGCATCGCTAATTTTCCGTTGATTGTACTTCCAAAATCAGAATAATTTTCGAATCGTCCAGCCAAATCAGCCGTAAAATCTCCAAATTTCAACTCTCCATCTACATAAGCCGCAACTGAATGACGATCACCTTTTACAGCATTTAATGGAGAAAATCCTACAAAAGATTCAGATCCAGAACCTGAATAAGACGCTTCATCTCCAGCTTCAATTTTATATTGTTCAAAACGATATTCTCCTCCAAACGCTAAACTAACATTTTGATTGATTCGTTTCGAAAAATCTAAATTGACTGTATTTTGTTAAAATTGATGTTTCCCAGCGTAAAAATCGGTTGGAGAATTTAAGCCTAATGATTGATTAATTGAATTTTCTAAATCATACTTGAATGAATTTAATCCAAAAGTATTGCTCAAGTCAACTTTCCATCCATCATATGAATAACGTAATCCTGTAGAATTTGAATAATCATTTACATTAGATTTTAACGTTGCTTGAAAACCATTTGGATAAATTTTTAACGCATCTTCAGACAATTCGCTTGGTAATCTTCTAAAACCAAATCCATTTCCTTGGCGCAGCGAAACGCCTCCAAATGAATAAAAATCTAAACGATCATTAATCGCCGTTTCAGCATTTACAAAAAATTGTTGATTTTTGATTGCCGCATCTCCAATTTGAAATCTAAAATCTTTTCTCGAAAGCCCTAAAGCAGCAATTTTAGCGTCATCCGCAGCTCTTGCAGCATCTGGATCATCTGCAAAATCGTAGGCGAAATTATCTCCAAAAATATCTAAATTATGATCTTTCGAACGATTCGTTTTCTTGCGCTCACTTACAACTGCCGAAAAAACAATCGAACCCGATTGTCCTAATTTCGTTCCATAACTGCCGTTAAAATTGTACGTTTCTCCATCATTTCGAGAAGTCTGACCATACGTCAAAGACGCGTCACCACCTGGTTTAGATTTCAAAACAATATTTACAACTCCCGCAATCGCATCAGAACCATATTGTGCAGCCGCACCATCACGTAAAACTTCAATTTTATCAATTGCTGAAATCGGAATTGCACCTAAATCTGTTCCTACAGAACCATTCCCTACCGTATTTTGGTAATTCACTAAGGATGTTGTGTGACGACGTTTTCCATTAATCAAAACCAAAACCTGATCTGGTCCCATTCCACGCAACGTCACAGGATCAATATGCTCCGTTCCATCGGCAGATGATTGACGAACCGAATTAAAAGAAGGAATAACCACATTCAAAATATCATTCACACTCAATTGAGGAGAAGACGTTTTCAATTTCTCAACATCGATAATATCGACAGGAACCGACGAATTAACCACCGTTCTTTCTGATGTACGACCACCAATTAAAATAACTTCGTTAAGATTTGTTTCCTCTTTTTCAACTTCTTGAGCGAAAAGTGTAGATGCGCAAATAAATGCGAATGAAGCAAGTAAAAATTTGTTTCTTTTCATTTTTAATTTTCATAAAACTTTCAAGAAACCAACAGATAAAAGTGAAATACTTTTACTCATCTTTCCCTCTAATAGGTTGGATTTAGCACCTTAGATTATAAGTCATCTGGTTGCTAAGGTTTCACAGGGCCAATCCCTCCACCTTTCTTGATAAGTTATGCAAAGGTAATGTTAAAAAATGAAAATGCAAATAATACTCTATCAATTTTATAGAGTTATTTAATTAACAATGAAATATCTAATTCTTGACTTTCATCTAAATTCATCATTGCATTGATTCGTTTAAAGGATTTAAAATTAACTAGATCTGAAACTTTTATATTTTTCTGAATGATTTCGCCTGATTGCAACAAAGCTTCTCGCATTGTTCCTTTCAACAAAAAACTTCGTGGCGTGATCCATTTAGAACCATCAAAAAAAACAATATTCGAATAAATACAATCGGTAATATAATTCGATTTTACCAAGACCAAATCATCTGTTTTTGATTCTTTCAAATACTCATCAAAAAACCAACGATCCAAATATTTGTAGGAATAATCAATTTTATTTTCGATTTCAAAAAGTTGAATACTTTCAATTGGTTTGATTTGATACGGTTGAAATTCTACCGATTGAATTTCGCGATCATAAACAATTCTAACTTTATATTTTTCATCCGTTAAATCTGTTGGAAACTTAATAATTTCATCTAATAAAATCGGATTGATTTCAGTAAAATTATCATTTCTTGTTCGATCAAATCTCGCTTGATGAAATTCTAAATTTCGAAGTTGTTTATTCACACAACAAATCGATTCAATAAATTGGAACATATACTTTCTGAATTAATTCTTCGTATTCTGCTTTCGCTTTGCTTTTTGCCGTAATTCCTCCTCCACTTTTGAAAAACAATTCACCTTGATTATTTTCAATAAAACGAATCATCACAGCACTATCAAGATTTTCGCCATCAAAAACACCAAAAACTCCTGTATAAAAATTTCGATGATACTTCTCGGCTTCTAAAATAATTTCAACGGTTTTCTTTTTGGGCGCACCGCAAATAGAACCAGCAGGTAAAAGTTGATCGAAAATCGTTCCTAAATTTTGACTATAATCATCATTCAAATCGCCTTTTATCTCAGAACTTACTTGCAAAAGTGTTGCATCATTTGTCTTCACCTCATCCATGTAGCGATAATTTATCACCTCAACATTTTCGGAAACAAGACTCAAATCATTTCTGATTAAATCGACAATTGTTGCATGTTCGGCAGCTTCTTTTTCATCATTCAAAATAAGTTGCTTCGCATTTAGAATCGAGGCATCAATGGTTCCTTTCATTGGATTTGAAAAGATTTTTTGATCTTCAATTTTCACAAAACGTTCGGGAGAAAAACAAACAAATTCGTTTTTATATTTCAGTTTATATTTTGCTTCAGAAAACTGAAAAATATCATTCAAAGACAAATCTGTTTCAATTTTTGTTGGAAGCGTTAAATTCGTTAAATATGAATTTCCAAACAAAAGATTATCGTGAACATAATTGAATTTTGGCAAATATTCGTCGAAAGAAATCGGGAATTTATTGAATTTAAAATCTTTCTGAAAAGATTCTTTTTTTGTTGAATCTACTTCAAATTTTATCTCATCAGGTAATTCATTTAACGGAACTACTTCTCCATTTTCTTTCAAAAAATCGATCATAAAAAAAAAGGGAACTTTTGCAGCTCCCAATTCATTCATTTTCGTAAAAATCGAATGCTTTGCTAACATTCGATAAAATTAATATTATTCTTGATTTGTACCAAGTAGATCAATTTCTGTTTTTTCATCATCTGTCAAAATCATATCTTTTAACATAAAGTATACCATCATATAGCCAATTGGATAGGTTGCAAGAGCACCAACATAACAAGCAATAGCACCAATTGAAGCAACCAGACTAACCACAATCGCCATTAAAACCATCCACCAAAAATTCTTTTTTACAATTGCATAAGAAGTTTTCATTGCGTCAATAGCGCTCATGTTTCCGTAATGAATAAGATACGGAGCCAGATAAATGCACGCTTGTAGGAATAATAAAAATATCGTCGCCACTAAGATATATAACATACCGAAAAGTGATGAACCAATCATTAATGCTGGATTTACATTTTCGGGATCATTAAACATAAGTGGTAAAAAAGAAAAAATAATATAAGGCGACAAAACGACAAGCGAAACTCCCATTACGATAAGTGTTAAAAGGAAATAGCTTCCTATATTTTTGAAACCTCCAAAAAAGTCACCTAGTTCTACTGACATTTTGTTTTCGGCACGTTCTGCTCCAATCATAAATCCCATTATAAGTGGATACATCACAAAAAGCAATCCGATTACAGTGAAGGAAGTAAACATATAAATAATAGCTGCGACAAGAGCATAAATAACAAATGGCTGCCAATTATTTTGGAAAAGTTCTAATGATTGATTGAAATATTTCCCAATATCAAATTGAAATTTATTGTTTTTGTAATACTCAATTTTGTTGTAATCTAATGTTTTCATCTTAACGTTGGTTTTATTGAAATTAATGTAAATTTGCTTGATTAGTAGAATAAAATTAATAATTGTTACAACATGAATGCAAACGATTTATTATCAATCATAAAAAATAGACGCTCTATATTTCCTCCGCAATACACACAAGAAGAAATTACACGCGAAGAATTGAATCAAATTTTTGAGGCAGCAAACTGGGCACCATCTCATAAAAAAACAGAACCTTGGCGTTTTGTCGTTTTAGAAGGTCCTGCAAAAGACCGTTTCCGCGAATACGTAAAGCGTGTTTATGTGCAAGGAACGCCAACAGATCAATTGAGCGACAGAAAAATAAATGCATTAATTGAGAAATGTGATAAGTCGAATAAAATTGTTTTAATCAATTTTATCAACACAGAAAAAAATCCTGAATGGGAAGAATTAGCTGCAACCTCTATGGCTGTTCAAAATATGTGGTTAATGGCAAGTGCGCTAAAGATTGGTGCATATTGGTCTTCTCCAGCAAATGTAATTGCAAATGTTGATGAGTTTACAACTATGGAAGAAGGTGAAAAATGCGTTGGTGTTTTCTATATGGGAAAAATTGAAGGAGAAATCCCAGAAGCTATTCGTCAACCAATCGAAGATAAAGTGAGATTTTTAGAATATTAAAAATCTTCTGAAAATAATTTGAGAAAGACTACTATTTTTTAGTGGTCTTTTTTATTAAATAGAAAATCAACTCTTTATGATTTTTGTATATTTGAATAAATACTTTAATATGAAATACATGAAATCGATTTTTAACTACTTATTAGTTGTAATCTCTATTAGTTTTTTTACATCTTGCAAAAACTCTAATCTGCCTGTTTACAACGATCCAATCCCGAAACACGAAACATTTACAATTGATTCTAAAATTCTAAATGAAAAACGAGTTATTAATGTTTGGGTTCCAATAGAATATTCGACTTCTCAGGATTCGTTATCCGTTTTGTATATGCCTGATGGCGGAACAAAAGATGATTTTCCACATATTGCAAACACATTAGATAGTTTGATTACTTCGAAAAAAATAAAACCAGTTATTTTGGTTGGAATAGAAAATATACAACGTCGCAAAGATTTGAGTCCACCAACTGAAAATGAAGAAGATAAAAAAATAGCCGATGTTGTGGGAGGTTCTAATCAATTTAGAAACTTTGTCAAGGATGAGTTATTTCCTGAAATCACGAAAAAGTATCGCACTAAAAATAATAAAGGAATTATTGGCGAATCGTTGGCTGGATTATTTATCATGGAAACTTTTCTGAAACAACCAGAAATGTTTGATTATTATATTGCAATTGATCCTTCACTTTGGTGGAACAATCACAAAATGTTATTGAATTCAAAAAATGATTTAGCTAAATTTCCTTCAACTCCAAAAAAGTTATGGTTTGCAGGATCTGGAGCAAGTGATATTTTACCTTATACAGATGATTTGAAGAATATTTTGACGCAAGAAAAACTTCCAAATCTACAATGGAATTATTCTCCAGAACCTAAAGAAGAACATGCTACAATTTACAGAGCAACTAAAGAAAAAGCATTGATTTGGAGTATTGGTAAATAAAATTTATCTGATAAACAAAAAACCCTCACTTCAAATGAAGTGAGGGTTTTTTTATGCGATTCGTTTTCCTAAAATAGTTAAACTTCTTTCTATTCCGTCTAAAATTGCAATATTGGGATAATTTCCCCATTCTTCGAAACCAAAATGTTTGAATAATTTCAAGCTCGGTTCATTATGCGAAAAAATAAAACCTAAAATCGTTTTGATTCCAAATTCTGCTGCTTTCGTAATGCTATATTCCAACACTTGTTTTCCTAAACCTTTTCCACGTTGCATAGCATCTAAATAAATGCTAATTTCTACAGTTGCATCATAAGCTGGTCTTCCATAAAAAGATTGAAAACTTACCCAACCTACAATGTCTTTCAATTCATTTTCTACAACCCAAAGTGGTCTTTTTTCAGGTGAATGTTCTTCGAACCATTTTGCTTTACTTTCAACTGAAACTGGTTCTGTATCGGCAGTTACTAATCGCGAAGCTATTGTAGAATTATAAATTTCTGTTATTTTTTCTAAATCGCTTCGTTTAGCATCTCTGTATGTTAACATCTAAATTTTTAAATTTTATTCTCTTTTTGATTTTAAAAAGGAATATTCTTTTTCATCGCCATCATATAGCCCAAATGCATTGCTTCGTGAATATTGTTGTACAAAATTGCATCTTCAATCGATTCTAACGTCATACCAAAACTTGTTTTATATGATCGATAATACGATAGTTTTTCCGAACGATAATCCTTGAACATCTGCATTGGTGTACTTTCCAACATTTCCTTCAATTCTGTCACATCTTCTTCCGTTACTTCCGTATTTCCGATTGTTCCTTTTTTATACTTCTGAATAAACTGAATATCGACCAACATCCTATTATCGGTTAAATAATAATGGATCAATTGCTGTGTTGCCAAAACGTGAGCCGCATTCCAAAACAAATTGTTTTTATAGCCAACAGGTATATAAAGTAGTTGTTTCAGAGAGTGTTGTTCAAGCTCATCAATAATCTGTTTTCTTATATTCGTCAGATAAATAATATGCTCTTCCATAGTCAGATTTAAAGTTTAAATATACATCAAATTAAGTCTATTTATCAAATTATAAAGCAAAACAATTAAAATCACGTTTTTAGATTATTTAAAGTCTTTGATTCTTCGTAATTTTGTCTCATTAAATTTAAAAGATGGCTTACACAAGAGATCAAATATATCAAGTATTAGAAGAATTAGGTATTCGCAATTGGATGCGTAACGCTCAAGTGATGGGAAATGATATTATATTGGATATTGTTTCTCCTTCGCCTGCAATGCACGAACGCAAGCGTTTGGAAATTGCGTTGAAAAATGCATTTAAAGAAAATTTACCTGAGTCAAATCTTAAACTTAACATTTCTGTTGAAGTTGAAGAAAAAAATCCGAACGAAATCAAAGGTTCTGAATTGCCAGGTGTTAAAAATATTATCGCTGTAGCATCAGGTAAAGGTGGTGTTGGTAAATCTACTGTTTCATCAAACTTAGCAATAAGTTTAGCAAACATGGGATTCAAGGTAGGTTTATTAGATGCTGATATCTACGGACCTTCTATGCCAATTATGTTCGATTGTCAAGATGCTCGTCCATATTCTGTAGAAGTTAATGGAAAAACGAAAATAAAACCAGTAGAAGCTTACGGAATTAAATTATTATCAATTGGATTCTTTGCTGATACAGATCAAGCAATTGTTTGGAGAGGACCGATGGCTGCAAAAGCATTGAATCAAATGATTCGTGATGCACATTGGGGAGAATTAGATTTCTTATTAATCGACTTACCTCCAGGAACAGGTGACATTCATTTATCTATCGTTCAACAAGTTCCAATTACAGGAGCTGTTGTAGTTTCTACGCCTCAAAATATTGCATTAGCAGATGCAAAAAAAGGAGTTGGAATGTTCCAAATGGAAGCGATTAATGTTCCAGTTTTAGGAATTGTAGAAAATATGGCGTATTTTACACCAGAAGAATTACCTAACAACAAATATTATATCTTTGGACAAAATGGTGCAAAGAACTTAGCAGAACAAATTGGTGTTCCTTTCTTAGGCGAAATTCCAATTGTACAATCTATTCGCGAAGCTGCTGACGTTGGTCGTCCAGCTGCAATGCAAGAAGATACTGTTGTAGCTAATGTTTACAAAGAAATTGCACGTAACGCAGTACAAAGTTTAGTAGAACGTAACAATACTTTGCCTCCAACAGAAGCTGTTCGTATTACAACGATGGCAGGTTGTTCGGCAAAAAATTAAAAAAGTAAAAGATCATGACTCCAGAAGAAAAATATTCAGAAGTTGAAAAGGCCTTAACTGAAATTAGACCATTCTTAAATTCAGATGGAGGCGATATCGAATTAGTATCTGTAGAAGATAATATTGTAAAAGTTCGCCTTACAGGTGCATGTATAGCATGTTCTGTCAACCAAATGACCTTAAAGTCAGGTGTTGAAATGACCATCAAAAAATATGTTCCAGAAATAGTTTCGGTTATCAATGTTTCAGATTTTGAAACTTCAACTGAAGCAGATCAAATATCTTCCTTAAAAGAAGAAAATTAGAATATCATTAGATTCTCATAAATTAAAACGCCTTTATATCAATTTATAAAGGCGTTTTATTATTTTTGGCAAACAATTTGAATCTTAACCTCAAAACCAAAAATTCAAAATGAAAAAATATATTTTATTTTTTACTTTTATTGTCCTTTCATTTGCATTGCCTTTAAATGCTCAAAACAACTACAAAGTTGGCGAAAATCTAAAATTTAGAGTTCATTATTCTGGATTGAATGCAGGTTTTGCTTCCATTGATGTAAGAGAAGCTACATTGAATGGAAAAAGCCATTATCACATCATAGGAAAAGGAACTTCAACAGGTGCTGTGCGTGCTTTTTTTAAGGTAGATGATAATTACGAATCGTATATTGACAAAACAGATTTGAAACCTACAAAATTTGTTCGAAATATTGTAGAAGGAAGTTACAAACGTCATCAAATCTATTATTTTGATCATGCCAATAGAAAAGCAAAAGTTGAAAATAAACGAGATGGAAAAGTAACGACAGAAACAATTCCGTACGATGCGCAAGATTTACTTTCTGCTTTTTACAGCTTACGTAATGCCAATCATGCCACTCTTAAAACAGGAGATTATTTGAACGAAAATATTTTTCTTGGTGACGAAACGCTTAAATTTCGATTGAAAGTTTTGGGACGTGAAACCTTAAAAACAAAATTCGGAAAAATTGCAGCAATCAAAATTCGTCCGTACGTACAATCTGGTCGTGTTTTCAAAGAATCAGAATCGGTTACAATGTGGGTTTCTGACGATGATAACTTAGTTCCATTAAAAATAAAAGCTGGTTTATTAGTTGGATCGTTAAATGCAGATCTTAACGAGTATAGCAATTTAAAATATCCTATTACTTTTACGAAGTAATATTCTTGATCATTAGCATGAAGAATGTATTAATTCTTTTAGTCATAGCATTCATTACGATTGGAGCTTTAAAAATTTTCAAAACTGAAAAATCTCCAATTACAATAAATCTTCAACTTGAAAAAAAATCTTCAACAAAATTGAATAAGCATTCTTATGGTTGGATATTAGATCAGATAAAAGATGATGACTTAATTATTTCATCAGATTCTGTCATTGTAAATGATTATGAAGTGAAAATAGATATCCAAAATACCGAAAAAAAAGAGATATATCTATGGATGATGAATTGTTCTTGGGATCAAAATTTCGAAATCAATAATAATTATATTCAATTTTATAATCAAGGATGTGATAAAAATTCGCCTCAACTTTTCAAGATTGCACCTAATTCAAAAATTACATTAAAAGGAACTTTACGAAAAGATTTAAAGTTTCAATATGGTGATGATAATTTTGACAATGAAGTAAAACTTACAAAAATAGGTTTAATTATTATCGATGATATTTATAATCCAAAACTAAAAATGTTTGATTATGACTTAAATATTAAAGATAAAAGCAAGCATAAAATTATTTGGAGTAATGGAATCGATTTACTTGACAATTAGTAAAATTTTATTTCTCCAAATATTCCAAAAAAACATCACTCGGAATTTCCATTGCACCCAAACTCGCTAAATGCTCTGTATAAACTTGACAATCGATCAATTTATATTTCTTGTGATATTTTGCAACAAATTGTATAAAACCCGCTTTGGAAGCATTGCTCACTTTCGCAAACATACTTTCTCCACAAAAAACATCGCCCATATCAATTCCATAAAAACCGCCAACCAATTCGTCGTTTTGCCAAACTTCGATACTTTTAGCAATTCCCATTTTATGTAAAATACAATATGCTTCGATCATATCATTTGTAATCCACGTTCCGTCCTGATCCTTTCTATACGCTTTCGAACAATTTGTAATCACTTCTCGAAACGCTTTATTTTCTGAATACGTAAATATTTGATCTCGAAAAACTTTCTTCATCGATTTCGAAACATGTAAATTTTCTGGAAATAAAACAAATCGATCTTGTGGAAACCACCAAATAATTGGATCTTCTTCATTAAACCAAGGAAAAATTCCTTTCTGATAAGCCAAAATTAGGCGTTCTGGCGAAAGATCTCCTCCAACAGCTATAATTCCCTCGCTATTCACTTCATCGTAATCAGGAAAGATTAAATCAGAACTTAACCAATACATATCGTTTTGTGTATAATTTATATAAAATTAAAAAAACGTGTCCAATAAAGAACACGTTTAGTATTAATTGATGTTTTGTTTTCCTTAGAATGGTAAATCATCATCATCTCCGTTAGAAAAAGTATCTACTGGAGGCGCTGGTGCAAAATTATCGTAACCTTGAGGTGCTTGTGCAGCTGCATTTGCCATATTTTCAATTCTCCACGCTTGGATTGTATTGAAATATCTTGCTACACCTTCTGGGTTCACCCACTCGCGACCACGAATGTTGATAGAAACTTTCACTTCATCACCAGGTTTGTAAGCATTCAACACGTCTGTCTTATCTTGTGTAAGCTCAATTAAAATATCTTGTGGATATTGTTCTTGCGTTGTAACAACGAATTCTCTTTTCTTGAAACTTGCAGTAATATTTTGAGTTTCAAATACTTTTTTAATTCTTCCTGTAATTTCCATTTTTGTAAAAGCTTTGTACAAATTTAGAATGTAAAAAAAGATTAAAAAAATTTTATTTCGAAATTTTGTTAGAAAGAAAACTTGTGTATATTTGCAATCCAAATCGGTGAGATTTTAGCGGGCGTGGTGGAATTGGTAGACACGCTAGACTTAGGATCTAGTGCCGCAAGGTGTGGGAGTTCGAGTCTCCCCGCCCGTACAACAGAAAAGACTTTGAAATATTTTCAAAGTCTTTTTTTATGATTTATTGTTTTCTAATGATTTATAATATTTTTCATAAATTTAGATCATTATTTGGTTATAAGTTGGTTTGGTATGTATTCGAAAAGAAAAAGAAATTTGAAATCTGGAGGTAGAACTATCCCCATTTTTGAATTTATAGTGGTTGTTATTATCATCATAATTTTGATTTACTTCGCAGTTTTCTAAGGAAATTATTCTTCATTTTTTTTAACATTAATTTATAATTATTTCATTATCTATGGTTTAATATTTGTTCGTTATAGATAACAAATCTATTAACAACTTATAAAACAAAAATTATGGACAAATTACAATTAGAAGGAAAATGGAATCAAATCAAAGGATCTGTTAAACAAAAATTTGGAGATTGGTTTGATGATGATGATACTTTTTTGAATGGAAAATTTGACGATATCGTTGGAAAAATTCAAGAAAAAACAGGAAAAACAATCGAAGAAATTGAAAGTACAATTAGAGATTGGGTTGACACAGATGATGATGCAGAAGATAATGCGAAAAATAATCAACCACAAGCTTAGTTGATATAGAAAATGGTTAGAATTTAGGTTCTAACCATTTTTTTATTCTTCTATATTTTTATAAAATGTTTTTCTACGTTTATGGATAACAGGATCAAAGTTTTTCCATAGTTGTTGCACTTTTGTATTTTCCTCAAGCAAAGGATTAGTTTCTAAAGTTTTAATTCCTCTTGCTATAAATCGATCATAAAGTTCTTTAAAAATCAAGGCATTTACACCTTTATTTTGATAATGAGGATCAATTCCAATCAAATAAAATTCGACATGATCGTTCTTTTTTTGCGCTTGCATCAAATGCCACCAACCAAATGGGAACAACTTTCCTTTCGTTTTCTGGAAAGCTTTCGAAAATGAAGGCATTGTAATCGCAAAAGCAATCATTTTGTTGTTTTTATCTTTTACACACGAAATAAAATCAGGATGAATAAATTTTAGATATTTCTTTTTGTAATGTTCAACCTGAAATTTTTCTATCGGGACAAAACTTTGCAATTCTGCATACGTCACATTCAACAAATCGAACATCTCATCAACATAAGGTAACATTTCGTCAATTGTATCAAATTTATACGTATCAATTTCGTAACGTTTTTTGAGCATTTCGCACAATTTATCCATTTGCTTTACCTTGCCCAAATTCGCAATATCAATAGAATATTCTAACCATTCGGCTTTTGGTTGATAACCTAATTCTTGCAAATATGTTGGATAATATTCGTAATTATATAAACCGATTAGAGTGGCAACTTTATCAAATCCTTCTGTTAATAATCCAGCTTTATCCATATTCGAAAATCCCATCGGACCTTCTATATAACTCAATTTATTGTTTTTAGCTATGTTTTCAACAGTTGTTAACAACGCTTCAAGAATGTTGATATCGTCTTTAAAAACTAACCAACCAAACCGAATTTTAGTCTTTCCAAGTTCTTTTACTTCGGTCCAATTAATAATCGAAACAATTCGTCCAACCACTTCTTTGCCTTTGTAAGCTAAAAAATAGTTAGCATCAACCGTCTCAAAAATTGCATTATTTTTATCAAAACTTGCGAGTTCATCTTTCTTTAAAGAAGGCACCCAATACGGATTATCTTTATACACTTCAAAAGGTAAATCGACAAATTTCTTCATTTCACTTGGCGTGTTCACCTCTTTTACTTCGATCATATGCTATTAAATTGCGTCTTACAGATTCTAATTTAGGAAGATTTTTTTAGAGAACAATTTTCTCTTCTACAGATTTTCCGTTTTTATCTTTTCCGTAAAATAAAATATAATCAAGCTTTACCGAAATTCCTGCCGTTCCTTTTTTCTGTTTCAAGAAAACGCGATTCAATGTTATCAACTTGTTATTAACAGTTGTTTGAACAATTGGATTTTTTTGAGAATCAAGTTTAAGCGTTAATTTTTGAGTTGGATAAGAAACCAATGTCAACTGAAAAACATTCTTTTCAATTTTCTTGATGTCCAAACCATACGCCAATTTCTTTTGTATAGAAGTCAAGGGCTTTTTCGAACCATCTTCAGCATAAAGAATGCGATAAATATCAACTGGATTATCATCATCTAAAATCCCTTTGCTCGAAAAAAGCGCATCGTAAACAAACGTATTTTTATTGTCGTTGTGTTGAATATAAAATAATCTATTTTCTGATTTTGGAGGAACGGGATAACCTTGTTGTGCATTTACAACAAAAGAAAAAAGGATAGAGCAAATAATTAATATGTTTTTCATTAGTTGATATTTTTGAGGATAGAAGATATGAATTATTTGAATGATTATCTAAATCCAAATAAAAAGTTTCGAAACTTTAACTTGTACAATATTATTTTGATCAAGAAAATCTTGTGGAAAGTTGATTAAATCTGAAATTGAAACGACGTTTTCATTCTGAATAAAATTATATTTACCATGACCAGTTTGATATTTAGAACTTTTATTAGAAACTTCATGATTGATTTCAATCATTTCATCTTCTAAATCTATTGTAACTTCTGTTTCTTTTTCTATAACTAACAAAGCTTTTTTATTCCTGAAAAAATAAATCTCGCGCTTAGATTCCTTGAAGAGATGATTGTAAGTATTCGAAATTGGAATAATAAAAGCAAAGAATAGTATCAAAGAAATCATTCCAATAATTATGTTTGTTAAAGTGAAATCTTTCACAAACAATAACTGATAAGCTACAAATAAAAAAGTGAGACAAAGAATTGCGAAAAGAATCGTATTGAAAACTGAAATATAGCTTACAAAAGCAATCTTGACGCGAATAACTTCATCATTTTCGTGTTTATATTCTTTTTGTGAATCAATGATAAATAAAATAATAGGTAAAAAGATAATCAACAAAAGTAAGATGATGAAAATCGAATTTTCTGTGTTCATTTTTTTATTTCTTCATTTTCTCTTTGACGAATTCTACAATAATTGGAATTAAAGAAAACACAATAATTGCCATGACAACTATCTCGAAATTGTTTTTGATAAATGGAATTGTTCCAAGGAAATAGCCAGCCAATGTAATCCCGAAAACCCAAATTGTTCCTCCGATAAAATTATATTTGATAAATGTGCCATAATGCATTTTAGAAATCCCTGCAACGAAAGGTGCAAGCGTTCTTACAATCGGAACAAAACGTGCAATTACAATGGTTTTTGAACCATATTTTGTAAAGAAATCTTCGGTCTTTAGTATCGCAGAATCTTTAATAATTCGTTTACCGAAAATTTTAGTTGTAACTAATTTCGTTCCTAAGGTTTTCCCAATCGTATAATTGACTGTGTCGCCTGCAATTGCCGCGATCCAAAGTAAACCTAATACAATATAAATATTGAGTTGAGCTGGAAAAGCCGCAGCTAACATCCCTGCTGCAAATAAAAGCGAATCGCCAGGTAAAAAAGGCATGACAACCAAACCTGTTTCGATAAAGATTAAGAGAAATAAAATCAAGTAAAACCAATGTTGATAATCATTCAAAATGGTTTCTAAATATTTATCGATATGTAGAATATAATCTAAAATTTCCATGATTTAAAGGTATAAAAAAACTCGACCGAAGTCGAGTTAAGTTTTTATAGTTATTCTTGTTCAGCTACCTTTTTTTTGCCGAACTTTTCTTTGATAATTTCCACTAAAATTGGAAGTACAGAAGCGATTGTTATTCCTAAAATTACTTTAGAAAAATTATTTTGAACCCATTCTATATTTCCTAAAAAGTATCCAATAAGTGTTAAACCAACAACCCATAACACGGCTCCAATCACATTATATGTAATGAAAATAGAGTATCCCATTCTCCCAATTCCTGCAACGAAAGGCGCTAAAGTTCTTACAATTGGTACAAAACGTGCAATTACAATGGTTTTTGAACCGTATTTTTCGTAGAATTCGTGCGTTTTATTGATATGTTCTTCTTGGATGAAATTTTTACCAAAAATCTTAACTTTAGTTGCTTTGTAACCAACTTTCTTTCCGATGGTATAATTCAATGTATCACCGAGTATCGCGGCCACCAAAAGAATTGCAATCATAATCCACACATTCATATCATTTGTTTCTTGTGCAGCTAACATCCCTGCCGCAAACAACAATGAATCTCCAGGTAAAAAAGGCATCACAACTACACCTGTTTCCACGAAAATGATTAAAAATAAAATTGCATACAACCACAAACCATATTCATTTGCAAACTCTGCTAAATGTTGGTCGATATGCATAATAAAGTCAAAAAGACTCATAAATACTTCCATAAAAGTTGATTAAATTTCCGAAGCATTAAATGCATTTTTGATATGATTTACGCTCCAAGATTGTTGTTTTTTTAAAAGTGCTAAAATATCAAATCTTACCTCAGAAATAAAATTATTTTTCTGAATAAAATCATCTGCGGCAAGAATTAACAATTTCTTCTTCTTTGTGTTAACAGAACTTTCTGGCTCCGCAACATAATTTGAAGTACGACTCTTAACCTCTATAATAACAATCTCATTTTCAAATTGAGCAATAATATCGATTTCGGCTTTTCTGAAAAAATAATTTCGAGCCAATATTTTGTATCCATTTTGGATTAAATAATTAACGGCAAAATCTTCTGCTTCTTTTCCGAAATCGTAACTAATACTCATTCAAAAAAATTATTTTGTCCCGTACAAACGATCTCCAGCATCACCTAAACCTGGAACGATGTATCCATTTTCATTCAATTTTTCATCCAAAGCAGCTAAGAAAATTGGAACTTCTGGATAAACATTTTGTACCGCTTCCACTCCTTCTGGACAACCAACTAAACAAGCCAAACGAACAGATTTTGCTCCTTTCTCTTTTAGAATTTCAATTGCTTTGATTGCAGAACCTCCGGTTGCTAACATTGGATCTACCAAAATCACATCGCGAGAATCTAAATCGGTTGGTAGTTTACACAAATATTCGACAGGTTGCAATGTATCATGATCGCGGTAAAGCCCAATATGACCAACTTTCGCAGTTGGAATTAATTGATGAATTCCTTTTACCATTCCCAATCCTGCCCGTAAAATTGGAACAATAGCCATATCACTACCTTTTATCTTATAACCAATTGTTTTAGTAATTGGAGTTTCAACCTCGATTTCTTCTAGTTCTAGATTACGTGTAATTTCATAACACATTAATCCTGAAATTTCATCAACTAACTCTCCAAATTCTTTTGTAGTTGTTTCTTTATCACGCATTTGCGTAATTTTAGCTTTTACTAATGGATGAGTAATGATGGTTAAATTATCTTGTTTCATATCTATTATTCTATAAAATACAAATTTACACTATTTGAAGTTATATTCAATCTGACTTTTGCCCCCATTTTAAGCGCAACATTATGTCCTGTATGTCCTGATGGAAAATTAAATGCTATAGGAATATTTAAATCTTTTGTAAAACTATGTATTACTTCATAAGTCGTTGAATCAAAAGGATGATTATAATTTTCTTTATTCTCATCTTCAGTATCCATATGAGTAAAATTTCCTAAAATTATTCCTTTTACTTGATTTAGAATATTATTCCTTTTTAGATTCATCATCATTCTATCTACTGCATACCAGTTTTCAAACCAATCCTCTAAAAATAATATTTTATTTTGAGGATTATTTATAGCTGATTCACTTCCCAAAAGTGAATAAACAATGGACAAATTACCTCCTACTAATTCTCCTTCTACTTCTCCTAGCTGATTAAAACGATGACTATCTTTTATATGATATTCTATTTTGTTTCCAAACAAAACATCATAAACACTTTGATATGATGAAGGATGATAAATTGTATCTGCTAATTTTTTTGCAGTAACTCCATGTAAAGTTTGGAAACCTAATCGGTTAAAATGATTATGAAAAACTGTAATATCAGAATAACCAATAATCCATTTTGGGTTTTCTCTAAATTTATCTATGTTTAAGCTGTCTATAATTTTTACAGATCCATATCCTCCTCTCGCACACCAAATAGCTTTAATATCATCATTATCCAAAGCCCACTGAAAATCTTCTGTTCTTAATTCATCAGTTCCTGCATAATGATATCCCAAATCAAATTCAGCATAAACATTTTCTCCTAATACAGGAGTTAATTTCCAAGTTTTTATTAATTGAATTACTTCGTCCAATTCTCCAAACAACATTTGTTTGGCTGGAGCTACAATTGCTATTTTATCACCTTCTTTTAAAAAGTTGGGCTGAATCATTTTTGTAAAATTACCTGTCCCAAAGATAGAAACAAAAAATACATGAGTGAACCATTAACTTGAATTTTATCAACAAAAAAACCAATCTTTAATAGATTGGTTTTTTTATAAATTATATATAACAACTAATTATATTGTAATTTTTATTGTAGCATTCCATGTTCTTCCGTATCCGAAATAAACTTGGTTGTTTACGTTAATTCCTTTATATGTATCAGCTCCTTTGTAATCTGCTTGATAGTTTGTAGTTGCTTCAGAAATATAAATGTGGTTAAATACATTATTTACATTAAAACGTAAAGTTAATTTATTTCTATCTGTTAATTTATGCTCCCAAGAAATACCAGCATCCATTAAATTGTATGAAGGCAATTTTAAATTACCAGATCCACTTGTTGATGTATCATCAACTACAGAACTAACTCTTGAACTATATAAATCTCCTTGATAGCGATAATTTGCATTAACAGAAATACTCTTTATGACTTTATAATTCATACCTAATCCAAATTGTGTTTGTGCAGCATCTCCTACTTTCAATTTATCAAGGTTTTCGCTTGTAGTATCTAAGTAATTTTGATTATCTCCATATACAAATGTCGTAGATTGTCCTCTATATTCCCAATCTCCTAAAGAAGCGAAACCTGTCAATTCTAATACTCTCATTAGTTTGTATCCCATTTCCAGTTCTAGTCCTTTATGTCTTTGTTCAACACCTTGGTTTACTAAATTTATAATTGAACCACTTTCTACGCCGTATTTACTTATATCAGTTGATGTAGCAGTTCTAGAGTCTGTTGTTACACGATTTTTCCAATTTGTGTAATATCCATTCAAGTTTGCCCAAAAATTTCTAGCTTTGAATTTATATCCAAACTCTATACCTAATACCTCTTCATTTTTAGTATTATTATTTGCTTCATTACTATTTCTTAAAAATAAAGCTCTACTAAATGGCTGGCGAGAATAGAATCCAGAGTTGGCAAAAATCATGTGATTTTCTGCTATAGTAAAACTAACACCTCCTTTTAGGTTATATCCCCAGTTTGATAATTTTTCAGATTTTTCGTTTTCTTCAGTATATTTAAAATAATCCCAACGTTGATTAGTTTGATTAGATACCGATCCTTGAAAAAATGTACTAAATGCATCTGTTGAATACTCTAACTGAGTAAATAAACCTCCATAATTCACTCTTTCTCTATCATCATAACTCGTTTTTTCTGTGTCATTCTTAGCGTAATTATTCAATTTCCATGGATCATTTGTAGAAAACGTTTTGGAAACATTATAACCATTTGGATATCTAACATTTGTCCCCGATCTTACAGTGTAGTAATCACCTCCCATTAAATTCGCTAATTGTTGAAAATGATCTCCTTCGTATGCTCTAAGATCAAAACCTACATTCAAATTTAATTTGTCTGTGAATTTATGCTTTAGATTAGAAAGCATTCCATACCATTGATGATTGTTTACGTTAGATCTTATGGCATAACTAGAAGCTCCACCTGCTTGACTTTGTCTATCAAACTGATTTTGGATTAATTTTAATCCTGTATCAGAGTCAGTTGTCGCTCTACCCAAAGGTCCTGTTCCTCCTCCACGACCCCAAGAACCATAAAGAACTGTAGATAAACTAGTTTTATCATTTATATCAAAATCCCAGTTTATATTCATTACGGGTTTATGGTAGAAATTTCTTCTTTCATTATACAGTTCACCATGTAAATAACCTTGATTTCCATTGAACTTACGCCCATATTTCAAAAGAGTTGATATTGGTTGAGCATAATTTTGATCATGCCACTGAGGTGCTCCTGTCAATAAGAAGTTTAATGTATGATTTTTAGATGGTTTATAGCCAAATGAGATAAAATAATTTTGTCCTTGACCTTTAGTACCATCATTGTATCCGTTACCTTGCCAATGACTTAATAATAAGGAAACACCAAATTTATTATTGATTAACCCTGTATTGTAGGCTAATGTCGAAGTGTAATAATCGTCATTTGCTATTCCTGCTCTAAAAACACCTCCTTCTTTCTTTTCTGTAGCTTTTGTTATAAAGTTATATGTTCCCCCTACAGATGAAATGGCTATTTTTGATGATCCTAAACCTCTTTGAATTTGAATTGCAGAAGCTATATCAGACATACCCGACCAGTTTGACCAATATACTCTACCACTTTCCATATCATTGATTGGTTGCCCATTCAATAAAAATGCCGTGTTAGATTGATCAAAACCACGTGTAACAACTCTAGAATCACCAAACCCTCCTGATTGTCCTGCTACATATACAGATGGTGTATTAACAAAGGCTTTGGTAATATCATCACCTCCTCCAGTGCTTCGCTCTATCTGTTCTTTAGTAATTGTAGTTGATGCAACTGGTGTTTTTCTGTCTTCAGCTAGATCAATTACTCCTTTACCTATAATTAATGTCTCTACTAAAGACACATTTTCGTCCTCTTGTTGAACAACTTTTGTAGAATCTGTTGGTTCAACAACTTGAGCGAAAGATAATGTTGCCGTTAAGGCAAAAGCTCCTACTAATAAAAGCTTCATTGAGTTTAACCTCATCTTATGAAATAGTTTAAAAGTTTACTTCTGCAAATTTCTATACTTTAAATGAGATTATTGTTAAATTATGGTAAAATTTTATAAAATCAATTAACATCTTAAATATTATTTACAGTATTTTATTCAAAACAGTCGATATTTTATCAATATTTTAAATTACATGAAGTAATTGTATTAAATATTAAAGATTATTTAATATTTAATTAAAAATTAACATAACGAAAATGTTAATTTTTAACATTAATTATCAGCCTTCGCTGATTTTTTTTCAGAAAAAAGATAAAAACTCAAGAAAAAATTAATTATTTAGAATCAGTATTAATAAAATTAAATTCAATAACTTTTTTATTTATAAGCTAATACTAATAAATTTTCAAACAAATTATTTCAAATACAATACAACTAACGTTAAAACCTGTTGTATAGTATACTTAATTACAAAAAAGAATTAAAATGTTAAAAAAACTAAGCTTTCACAGCTTTCAAACTTAAGTCAAAGTTAGGAGCAGAATGAATAATTGCGCCAGAAGAAATAAAATCAACACCAGTTTCGGCAATTGCACGAACAGATTCTTTTGTAATTCCACCCGAAGCTTCAGTTTTTACTTGTCCATTTATATATTGAACAGCTTCTTTCATCGTTTCGAGATCAAAATTATCCAACATAATAAAATCAACATTTGCCTCCAAAGCTTCTTTTACCTCATCCATATTGCGCGTTTCCACCTCTATTTTTAAATGTAAATGATGTTTTGCTAAATAATCTTTGGTTTGCGCAACTGCTTTAGTAATATTTCCACAAAAATCGACATGATTATCTTTTAACATCACCATATCGTATAATCCAAAACGATGATTCTCTGCTCCTCCAATTTTAACGGCCCATTTTTCGAACATCCGGAAATTAGGTGTTGTTTTTCGTGTATCCAAAATTTTGGCATTTGTACCGCTTACCAATTCCATCATTTCATGTGCATAAGTCGCAATACCAGACATTCGTTGCATACAATTCAACGCTAATCGCTCGCAAGTTAAAATTGATTGCGAAGAACCTTTCACTTTGAACGCAATATCACCAAATTGAACTTTATCGCCATCATTTATATATTGTTCTATTTTTAAAGATGGATCAAACGTATCGAAAATAATTTTTGCTAATTCAATTCCAGCTATTATTCCGTTATCTTTCACTTTCAGTTCAGCTTCTTGAATTGCATCATACGGAACCGACGCTAAAGTTGAATGATCGCCATCGCCAACGTCTTCTAAAAAAGCTTGACGAATAAAAAGTTGTAATTTTTCTTGTGTGATATATGGAGGAAAATTCATTATCTATATGTTAAGGATGCAAATTTTGATTGATTAAATTCTTTCTTGGTTTTGTATTCATAATATTCAGCCCAAGTACCGTTTTCTTCACGCACAACTGTAATCAACACTTGTACTGAAGGATCATTTTCGAAGAAATTTTTGATTTGAAGTTTATATTCTTTGTCATCAATTTTACCTTTTGTAATGTCAATTGCTCCAGATTTAAAAGCCACATCAAAAGCAGTTGCATAAGGATCAATAGAAGCCATTTCGAAAAGATTAGAAAACTTTCCTAAATAATATTCTCGACTTCCATTATTACCAAAAGTTGTTAAATTAAATTCTTTATCAATTCTTACTTCAATCGTTTCTTCATCAGTTTTTAAAGTAAACAATACACGATTTTCTGAAGGGAAAGTTTCAAAATCATTATTTTTTTCTGCCGATTCGTAACGTAAAGGCATTGTATATTTCATCGCAACCGCTTTTCCATCGACTCCTTTTGCAGGCGTCATTTTCAGATTAGCTCGCTCCATTTTATTGTTCAACAAAACTAAACTCGACAATGCTACACTATTAAAAATTGGATTTGAACCATCAGTCGAGACATCATCAAAATTACCATCTTCATTGATTTTAAAACCTAATTTAGATTGAGCAGTTTCGATATGAAGATAATCAGCAATATTAGAAAAGAATGAAATTTGAGTTTGAATATCTTGATTCAAATTTTTGTTCATACAAGCCTGTAGTTCGCTATTTTCTTTTAAATTTTCACAACCAAAATACACAACCGCTTTCTTAGCTTCTTTACCAAAAGTCAAACTTACGTTTTGTTTTTCTTTCGAATTTTGAGCAAAAGAAAAACTTATTGCAAAACATGCAACGAACAGAAATAATTTCTTCATTAATTAAAATCTTTGTTATAAAAAGTTCCTCGATTTTCTTTTTGATTGATACTTTGCTCAATGATTAAATGTGCGACATCAACCAAATTTCGAAGTTCTAAAATTTTAGGCGAAACAATCGTAAAATAATAAATTTCTTTGACCATTTTCTCAATTTCATTGATACGATTCTGTGCAATTTGCAAACGATTATCACTTCGTACAATTCCGACCAATTCGCTCATCATCGCTTGTAATTGTTTGCGTAAATAAGAAATCAATACTAATTCTTCTTGCACTTTCATCCCTTCTTCGTTCCATTCTGGAAACTCAAAATTATAAATCGAAAATTGATTATCATTTAATAAATCGACCGTTTTTAACGCTGCACGATGACCAAAAACCATCGCTTCCAACAACGAATTCGAAGCTAAACGATTTGCACCATGTAAACCTGTATTAGAACATTCGCCAACCGCAAACAAATTCTCGATAGATGTTTTTCCTTCTAAATCGACGTCTATTCCACCGCACAAATAATGCGAAGCAGGAACAACCGGAACCAATTCGGTAAACATATCGTAGCCTTCGGATTTACATTTTTCGTAAATATTAGGGAAATGTTCCAAGAATTTTTCTTTCTCTAAATGTCGACAATCAATATAAACATAATCATCTCCGCGCAATTTCATTTCGTTGTCAATCGCACGCGCCACAATATCACGAGAAGCCAATTCTTCACGTTCATCATATTTGTGCATAAACAACTGGCCATCTTTCGTACGCAACTTCGCACCAAAACCACGAACTGCTTCCGAAATCAGAAATAACTGTCCATCAAATTCGCTATAAAAAGCTGTTGGATGAAACTGAATAAATTGCATTCCCGAAACGGTTGCTTTCGCACGTCGAGCCAACCCTATTCCATCGCCAGTTGCAATGATTGGATTCGTCGTATTTTTATAAACATGACCAACTCCGCCTGTTGCTAACAAAGTTACTTTGGCTAAATGTTGTTCAACTTTATCTGTATTCAAATCTAAAATATATGCACCAAAACATGTTGTTTTCTGAGTTATAATACGATTCAAATGATGTTCTGTAATCAAATCTACTACAAAATGATGCGTAAAAACTTGAATATTTGGATATTCTTTGATTGCTTCTAACATCGCGCGCTCAATCTCCCAACCTGTCACATCTTTATGATGAACAATTCTGTTTTCGGTATGTCCACCTTCACGACCAAGGTCATAAATTCCTTCGTTATTTTTATCAAAACGAACGCCCCAATCTATAATTTCATTGATACGTTCTGGTGCTTCTTTTACGACAACCTCAACCGCTTCCAACTTACACAAACCATCTCCTGCACGAAGCGTATCTTCGATATGTTTCTCGAAACTATCTTTCTCGAAATCGCTCACAACAGCTACTCCGCCTTGCGCATATTTCGTATTGGTTTCGTCTTTATTTGCTTTGGTTACAATGGTAATTTTCGCATCAGGATTTCGAATCGCGATTTTCAACGCATACGAAAGTCCAGCAATTCCAGAACCAATGACTAATACATCTTGAATAGCCATTATTTGATTTTTTCTGATAAATCTAACATTCTATTAATTGCAGCTAACGCTTTAACTCGTAATTCTTCTTCTATTTGAATTTCTGGCAATTCATATTTCATGCACAGATATAATTTTTCTAATGTGGATAATTTCATATAAAAACATTCAGAACAATTACACGATTCATCTTGAACCAAAGCTGGAATTAATGTTTTATTCGGCGCAAGTTTTTGCATTTCGTGTAAAATTCCTTCTTCCGTTGCCACAATAAATTCTTGTGCATCATTTTCTACCACATAATCTAACAAACGAGAAGTTGAACCAATAAAATGTGCGAATTTCAATAAATCTTCTTGCGCTTCTGGATGCGCAATTAATTTTGCATTTGGATGATCAGCCATTTGTTGTGCAATTCTTTCCAAAGAAAAAGCTTCATGAACAATACAAGCACCGTCCCACAAAATCATTTTGCGATTACAAACTTGATTTAAGTATCGACCTAAATTACGATCTGGTGCAAAAATAATTTCTTGATCTTCTGGCAACGAATTAATAATCGCTTCCGCATTCGAAGAAGTGACAATAATATCCGACTCTGCTTTAACACCCGCATCACAATTGATATAACTTACCACAATTGCATTTGGATGTTGCTCACGCAAACCACGCAAACCTTCTGCCGAACAAGAATCTGCCAAAGAACAACCTGCTTTTGTATCTGGTAAAACCACTTTTTTAGACGGATTCAAAATCTTTGCGGCTTCCGCCATAAAATGAACACCACAAAAAACAATCATATCAGCTTCAGTTTTTGCAGCTGCACGAGCCAATTGTAGCGAATCGCCTAAATAATCTGCTAAATCCTGAATTTCTCCTGACTGATAATAATGCGCCAAAATCACCGCATTTTTCTCTTTACGTAATTTATTGATTTCCGCAATCAAATCGGTTCCTTTTGGAATTTCTACATCCAAATAACCTTTATAATCTAGTTTTTCTATTGCTTGTTCTAATGTATTCATTTGTGAGTGATTTTATTTTATACCTAATTGCTTTTTCACTTCTTTTGACAACGCATCTTTGTGCACTGTAAAAGCAATTGATTTCATTCTGAAAAATGGTTTCGACATATAAATATGCCCATTATTTCCTAAATCTGTTGTTCCCCAAGAATTTTTGACATCATAATATTGATTTCCCAATTGATCTTTCAAAATTCCCGTAATATGCATTAAATGATCATCCTCTGTCGAATAATCTTCGAAACCTTTTTGACGTTCATCAGCAGAAACCCATTTTTCAGGTAAAATCTGAACAAAATAATCTGATTCTAAACCTTCTGAAGGCCAAATTGCCATTCCATACTTTTTAGAAAATGTTTTTTCAGAAACATCTGTATCAAAAGCTGCTGTATATCCTTTATATAATGCTTCGTCCAAAACTTTCATGTATTCATCTAACGGTAAATTATAATATGAACCATTTGAAAAATTATCTGGCACTTGTAAAATAAATTGTGAATAATAAGGCGCTTGCTGAAAAGATGTCAAGGTTACATAATCATCAGGATTTATTTTCAAGGCTTTTGCAAATTCTTGTGGCGTATATTCTTTTCCTTCGAATTTGAATTTTGTCGGAGGAACACCTAATTTATCATTCAATTTTTGATCAAATTTTGATTTCCAATCTGCTGTTAAATATTTTTTAGGATTTTTTACAATCGAATCTAATCCAACTTTCAAATCCTTTACCAACATTTCGTGGTTATGTTTCACATCTGTTCCATTCGCAAAACCTGCATAAACTTCGTTTGGAACTAATCCATTTTTACGAACCGAGTTTAATACATCATGCGACAAACCTCCTTCACTAAATTGTGCTTTTCCTTGGCGATATATATAATTATAAGCTTTTACAGGATAAGTAAAACGCACATTATACATTTCCGATAAATCGACATCTTTTCCTGTCAAACGCTTCACTTCCGATTCTAAAAAAGAAGTTGTCGAAAATGACCAACAAGTTCCCGTTTTTCCTTGCGAAATAATAGGAAGTGCAGAATTATTAACTAATTCTTTGAATTTGAAAGGCGTTTCTTGTGCCGAAACCAACATACTTACAAAAGCGATGCTAGCGAATATATATTTTTTCATTTGTGTTTGTATAGATTTCAAAAGTAAAGTTATTTTATGAAGTTTTCATCTAAAACGGCTCCAAATTGAATGTTTCTTAATTAGAAAAATTATTTCAGAATTTATAATATTTCACTTTTCGAACAAATTATAAATCAAATCAGTATAAATATTCAATTTTTATTCATCTTAAAATTAATTTTCGTGAAAATGCCATAAATGACTCAAAAACCTATTAACTTTGCTCAAACATTACACAGATGCAACCAAGAGAAGATTTTTTATTGAAAGCTTACGAGCTGGGAATTATAAAATTTGGAAATTTTACTTTAAAAAGTGGTATAGAATCTCCTTTCTATGTCGATTTAAGACCTTTAGCTTCGAGTCCACAATTACTAAAAACTTTAGCAAATAACTTATTAGATTTAGTTGAAGATGTAGAATACGACTTGATTTGTGGTGTGCCTTATGCAGCTTTGCCAATGGCGACTACAATGAGTTTAACATCGAATATTCCTTTGATTATCAAACGTAAAGAAAACAAAGGTTACGGTACTAAACGTATGGTAGAAGGTGTTTTTGCGGAAGGACAATCTTGTCTTTTGGTCGAAGATGTAATTACTTCTGGACAATCTTTATTAGAAACAATTGATCAAGTTGAGCGCGAAGGTTTACGTGTAAAAGATTTGGTGGTTGTTTTAGATCGTGCGCAAGGTGGATCTGAAAAATTGAAAGAACAAGGTTACAATGTGAAAACGTTATTTACAATTCACGAGGTAATCGATATTTTACATAAATATCACCGTTTAAGTGATGATGAAGCGAAAAAAATCAAAGACTTTTTAGCTCTACCTCCAGAAGCGGTTCCTGCAAAACAACGTATTGCATTGGAAAACAAAAAAATTGTACATCCAGTTGGAAAACGTTTGGTTGAATTAGCATTGAAAAAACAATCTAACTTAATTGCTTCTGCAGATTTAATTACTTCTGAAGAAATTACAGATTTCGCTAAAAAGGTTGGTGATCATATTGTTGCGTTAAAATTACATTCAGATATTATTCAAGATTTTTCGGATAACTTAATTGTTGAGTTGAAAAAAATCGCACGTGAAAAAGAATTCTTATTATTCGAAGATCGCAAGTTTGGAGATATTGGAAATACGCAAGAATTACAATTTAAGAAATCGATTTACAAAATTTCTGATTGGGCAGATTTAGTAACTGTTCATCCAATTGGAGGTTTAGAATCATTAAAAGTTTTCGAAAATACCGGAGTTATCACAATTGTTGAAATGTCTTCGAAAGGAACATTGACTGATGATTATTACTTTACAAAAGCAATTAATGTTTCGGAACAATCTGGAAATGTTTTAGGAGCTGTTGCACAACGCCAAATTCCTGATAACTTGTTATTGTTTACGCCTGGTGTTAATATTTCTTCGACTGGAGATAGCAAAGGACAACAGTATAATACGCCAGAATTAGTTTTCAAAAATTACCACACAGACTTTATGATTGTTGGTCGTGGAATTTACAAAGCTGCTGATGTAAAAACTGCGGCAAAAGAATACCAAACGTTAGGTTGGGTTTCTTACCTACAAAGTTTGAATGACTAAGATTTAGATAAATTTCAAAAATATAAAAGCAAGCTATTTCAGCTTGCTTTTTGTTTTTTATTTGGTAAGAAATCTACTTCAATATAAATTTATGCGAAACACTATTTCCATTATCATCTTGAATTGTTGCGACATAAAATCCTGCTGATAAGTTAGAAAGATTTACACTTCCATTAGAATTTTCAGTATTTATCGTTTTAATCATTCGTCCTGTTGCATCAATAATTTTAATCGAAATTTGAGACTCAAAATTTAATTGATAATTCAATGTTTTGTTTGAAATATAAATTTTAGATGAATTTCTATCAACATCATTTGTCCCTAAAGTTGATGTTTTAGCAGCTTCAACCACATATTCGATTCCTAATTTTGTAAACTTCGCAGCATGCGTAGAGGTTTTCCCAAGAGTTGCATATGTATCATTTACAGAATGAATGTATGGATTGCTATCTTGCATTTTAGCCTCGAAAGGTAAAGTTGCCGCAAAACCATTATCCGACCAACTAAAATGATCTGAACATCCGTATCCACATTGTGAAGTATCATACGTGAATTGATGTAAACCAGTTTTGTTGTATTCGTCCATCAATTGCATCAAAAACGAATTGAGATTTGCATCACAATAAGCATCCGTCATCAAAATAACATCTTTCGTAGAACCTTTGTAATTCGTCATATCAAATTGTACATAACCTATTACATTTTTATTCTCCGAAGCGTATTTCTGCGCAATTTCTTTCGATCCTACTAAACCTATTTCTTCTGCTGCGTAAGCCATAATTTCGGTAGTTCGTTGCGGTTTGAAATTATTTTTTAACAACACACGCAAAACTTCGGTGATTGTTGCAATTCCCGATGCATTATCATCTGCTCCTGGTGCAAAAGTTTGATTTGCATTCCAACCAACAGTCGAATCGGCATGACCTCCAATAATCACAAATTCATCTTTCTTTTCAATTCCATTAAAAGTCAAAATCAACGACTTCATTGGCGTATTCACATGATCAACGATTCTTACAAATACGTCAGTTCGTCCTGCATCAGCAATCATTTTCACCCAAACTTCTTTCAATTTAAGAACCGCATTATTTGCTTCTTGTCGTGTATGATAACGCGTTTTGAAATCTTCTAACATCAAAATTGTTTTCTCAATTTCTTTCACATCAACATCATTCAAAGCTGTTGTTATAAAAGCTTGTTCTGAAATGGTATAATTGAAAGGTGCTTTTTTCTGAGATGGTTTTTCTTGAAGTGATTGTAGTGCATCTTCTTTCGAATTTTGAAAAACATAACCATGTCCATGCGCAAATTTTCCATGTAAACTTTCAGCAATTTCTGGATGAAAATAAATAGCAGAAAAATTATCTTTCGAAGAAATTATTTCAATAGAATCCGCATGATTTTTTTGTAAAAAAGTGGCATTCTCAGTCTCCATTGTCGCAAAAATGAAATTTTCTCTAGATTGCGAAAAAGAAAAGATATTATGGAATAAAAAAGGTGTTAGGAATAAAAATTTATTTTTCATAAAATCATAAAAGTGTTACAACAAATATATGATTAATAAACTTTTATCAAATTTATTTCAAATAAAAAAATCCATCTTTCGATGGATTTTTTTATTAATATTTTAATTGAAACTTTATATAAGTAATCTTTTTACCTTCTTCCAAAAACTTCGATTCGTAATATGTTTGTACTTCCGTTACAATTGCAGGAATATCCGAATGATCTGGGTGATAAACATCGTGTGTAGAACGAATCACTTCGTGTCCTTCGATGTGAATAACACCATGTGTATATCCGTGTAAAAATTCAGAATCTGTTTTTAAATTAACTGTTCCTTCAGGTTTTAAGATGGTATTGTAACGTCTCAAAAATTCAGGATCTGTTAAACGATGTTTTGTTCTTCTGTATTTGATTTGTGGATCTGGGAAAGTAATCCAAATTTCGCTCACTTCATTTTCTGCAAAAAGATGATCGATAATTTCGATTTGAGTTCGAAGAAATCCAGCATTTTCAATTCCTTCATCCAAACAAGTCTTAGCACCACGCCAAAATCTTGATCCTTTAATATCTACTCCGATAAAATTACGATCCTTGTCACGACGCGCCATTGCAACTGTATATTCTCCTTTTCCGCACCCAAGTTCTAACACAATTGGTTTGTCGTTCTTGAAAAATTCTTTGTTCCAATTTCCTTTTAATGCAAACTCGTTAATTGCCTCTTCTCGTGTTGGTTGAACAACATTCTGAAAAGTTTTATTTTCGTTAAATCTTCTGATTTTATCTTTTCCCATTTCGGATATATTTTGCGCGAAATTACGAGATTTTGATTAATCTAAAAAACTGTTCTGAAAACACATAAATATCATCAAATAGTATTTATGTAAAAAGGTTTGTTATTTTTGTATTGAAAAACTAAAATTAGAAAAATGGATTTTATCAAACAATTTCATAGTGGCTGGGCTTATCTTGTGATTTTGATGGGCGTTATCTTTGTGATTTCAACATTAATTTATGCGATTTCTAAAAAAGATACAAACGCAACAATAAAAAAAATCGGGTTATTTACAACCATTACTTTTCACGTTCAATTATTACTTGGATTAGTCTACTATATTATGATGTTTTCTGCTTTGGAACCATCAGGAATAATGAAAGATTCTGGCTTGAGATTAACTTTTGTTGAACACCCTATGATGATGATTGCAGGTGTTGTTTTTATGACAATTGCGAATGCAAAATTAAAACGATCTACAACTGTACCAATGAGCGTTGCAGTCTTTGCAATTATTGGTTTAGTTTGTATTTTAAGTAGAATTCCTTACCATGTTTGGTTTGCTTAAAAATTTAGAATAAATTCATAGAAAAGAGTATTAAGTTATTAATACTCTTTTTATATTTTTATGTGATTTATAATTTTTTTATTCTAATTTCGTTATTAACAAGTCGCTAAAGCTTTCTTTTAAATTTTAAGAATCTTTGGCACTCGATTTGAAATAGACTTGTACAAACTAAGAAATAAAATGAAATATATAAAATATCTATTCTCTTTGCTTTTGGTTTTAGTAGCTTTTAACCTAAGTGCCCAAGATTTTCATACAGCAAATATCAAGGTTGATTACGAACAAGAAACCGGAACTTTAAACATAACCGCGCGTACATTTACCAATCAGTTGGAAAAAGCAGTTGGTGCAGATGTTTCGAACAAATCTAACTTTGAGAACAAGTTGAAAGCGTATGTAAATAGTAAAGTTGATGTCAAAGTAAATGGTAAAGCTCTAGGAACTTCTTATTATGGTTATCAGGTAAATGATAAATCTACACGAGTTTTCTTTAAGTTTGATAAAATTTCTGATATCAGCTCGATAGAACTAAAAGTGGCTTTGTTGACAGATATTTTTAACGATCAACAAAACATTGTAACTTTTGATGTCAAAAATAAAAAAGACACAAAAGTATTAACAGGAAATAACGACACCGTAAAGATGTCTTTCTAATAAAGCAAAAGCCTTCCGAAATCGGAAGGCTTTTTTATTTCAAATATGCTTAATAATTATCTCTAATAATTCGTAATAACTTTTCGTTCTCATTTCGAATCCAAGATAAATCTTTGATCGAATTATTATTCATCAAACTAAAAATTAACGTTCTTCCAGATTTCGTTTTCAAATAACCACTCAACGTTACATTATTGTTCAACGTTCCTGTTTTGGCATAAATATAAGGTTGCGCCGAATCTTTGTATCTATTTTTGATTGTTCCCGTTTTACCACCGATTGGGAAAATAGAAAACAAACGTTGCTCAGGAAATTCGTTATACATTTTCCCTAAAACTTGTGCAAAACTTTGTGGTGTAAACAAATTATAACGCGATAATCCCGAACCGTCAAACCATTCTGGTTGTTGTTTCAAATCATTCAACAAATATCTTTTCGAATAGGTAATCGTTTCAGAAGCGCTCAGTTTTCCTGGTAAAGTACTCGAAGCTAAAATCAATAAATGTTCAGCCAAAAAATTATCGCTATTTTCCATCATTTCGCGGTAAACATCATCTGATTTCTGACTATAAAACACTTTCGGATTATTAACCATTGGCGTTTTGACCATATCAACAGGTTTTCCCAAAATTTGCGACAACGATTTTTCTATTACCGTTTCATTCACAATAAAAGGAACTTTTTCTGTTCGTTTTTTATTGCTGATATAAAATTTATTGTCATAGAAATTCCTCGGCTCTGGCATTTCTCTAATTTCTGTTAATTCTTCAAAATATGTTGGAAATGTTTTGATTGAACTTCCATTTTTCGAAATCGAAACTAAATTTTCATGAATCGGAAACTGACTTCTTTCTGGCGCATAATCTTTTCTAAAATCGTCCCAAGTCCAACCTGGTAAAAAAGATTCTTCGTCGAAATTATTCCAATGAAAAACAATTTTAGAACCATTATTTTTCAGGAAATCTAACGCTCGTGTATTTTTATATTTTGGATGCAAAAAAGTTGGATCTCCAGTTCCTTCGATATGCAATTCGTCACCAATCAACTGATATTTGAATGCAGGAATAGAATCGTTCAACATTTTCATCGCTGTATACAACGTAAAAATTTTGGTGTTAGATGCTGGAATAAAAAATTTGTTTCCGTTATAATTATAAATTTCTTCTTTCGTGATTGGATCATACAAATAAAATCCCGTGAATTGAGTGGAATAGAAATCAGAATTGAGATGTTTCTCAATTAATTCGGTTTGCGCAAAAAGATGCACAGACGAAAAAATTGATAATATGGTAAGTAAATACTTCATTAATCTTTGTTCTCGAAAGGAATTGTTGACGAATTCGATTCGTTTTTAATAATCATTTCTGTATGTGGATAAGGCATCGAAATATTATTGTCGTCCAACGCATATTTCACCGCGCGATACAATTGCCAATAAGCTGTCCAATAATCGCTATTTTTCACATAACAACGCACAGCCAAATTCACAGAACTTGCAGCAAATTCTAGAATCTCAACCGTTTTAGATTGTGTATCATCAACCAATTCATTTTTCTCTAAAACATTCAACAAAACTTCGCGCGCTTTGTCAAAATCATCATCATAAGAAATACCAACATTTACATCTAATCTTCTAAATTCGTTTGTAGAAAAGTTTGTAATAGGGTTATTAAATAAATTTCCGTTTGGAAGTGTAATTACTTGTCCTTTGGCAGTGTCTAAAACAGTATTTAAGATACTAATCGATCTAACTGTACCTTCATTACCCTGAGATACAATGTAATCTCCAACCTTAAAAGGTTTAAAAATTAAAATTAAAATTCCAGCAGCGAAGTTAGATAACGATCCTTGCAATGCTAAACCAACTGCTAAACCAATACCACCAATTGCTGCAATTAAACCAGAAGCATTTAGACCTAAACGATCTACAACAAACATAATGATGATTACTTTTAATACAATATTGATTATAGGTATTAAGAATGTGCGGATCGATGGATCAACACCTCTAACAATCATGCGATTTTCAATAAAATTTTTAAATTTCGTAGATACCCAAAATCCTACAACTAAAATTAAAATTGCTGAAACTAAGCTCCATCCAACTTCAGAGCCTTTCGTTAATAACCATTGTGTAAAGTTTTCTAAATCCTTAAATGGTGTTGTTATTACATCTTGCAAACTATCTACCTTGTCTTGCTCTTGCATAATTATTCTTTTTTATTAGTAATTCAGTTGATAAAATTAGTTCCAATCTAACATCTTTTCAAAAAAATAGAAAAATTATCATTTTTTTTAACTAATTTTAATAAATATGAATATTGGTACAATATTCGTTAAGAACAAATTACAACTTAAAAAAGGCTATAATTAAAAATTAAAATCTATGAACATTATTGAATTAGTAAAAGGGTATATTACCCCAGATTTGATCTCGAAAACTTCATCAGAATTAGGTGAAAATGAATCGGGAATTTCTAAAGCAATCAATGCATTTATTCCTATTCTTTTAGGAGGTGTTTTAGAAAAAAAGAATTCTACTACAGGCTTATTTCATACCATCAAATCTTTTGGTGCTTCTCGTGGATTAGCAAATATTTCGACAGAACAAGAAACACCAGACACAATTAAAGAATTAATCAATGTTATTTTTGGTTCGAATGCGCAACCAATCGTTTCTAAAATTGCTGAATATGCAGGAATTTCAACAGGTTCATCTTCAAAATTATTAGACTTAACAGCTTTAACAACTTTTGGATCTATTGGGAAAGAAGCCGAATTTAACAATGTAACAGAAGCTGATTTCTTTTCATCTTTAGGAGGAATTAAAGATAAAATTTTAGGATTAATCCCAACTGGCTTAGGACTTGGAGCTTTAGGTTTAGGAACAATGTTTAATGATGCGCCTAAAATCACTGAAACAATAGATGTTGCAAAAGATCATGTAACTGAAACTATTACAGAAACAAGAAAAGTAGTTGATGTAGAACCGGAAGAAAAACCTTATGTAGCGCCAGTTGATGCTTACGCAGAAACTCATAACAACAATGATGGCGGAGGTTTTTGGAAATGGTTAATTCCATTAATTTTAGTTGCTTTAGCGGCCTTTTTCTTATTAAAAAAATGCAATAAGAACGAAGAAAAAACAGTTGTTACAGAAGAAACTGAAATTGTGGTTGATTCATTAAATGAGGATTCTCTAAACGCTGCACCAAAAGAATTATCTGATATTGATTTAGATGGTGTTGCATTGAAAGGATATGCAAATGGATTAGAAGATCAAATTATCAAATTTATCAAAGCGCCAGATTTTGCAACAATGACAGAAGATCAATTGAAAGAAAAATGGTTCAACTTTGATAATGTTAACTTCGTTTTTGGTAAAACAGATCAATTAGAATCAGGTTCTGACGTTCAATTAGATAATGTTGCTGCAATTTTGAAAAAATATCCAACTGCAAAAATTAAACTTGGAGCGTACACAGATAAAGTTGGTGATGATGCAAAAAACAAAGAAATCTCTCAAAAAAGAGCAGATTACTTAAAAGCTGAATTAACAAAACGTGGTGTTGGTGCGCAAGTTATTGCTGCCGAAGGTTACGGAGAAGAATTTGCAAAAGTAGCTGAAACAGCTTCTGACGCAGAAAGAGCTTCTGATCGCAAAATGTCATTACGTTTTACAAAATAATCATTTCATAAAATTTTTAAATAAGGGGTAAAGGCAACTTTATCCTTATTTTTTTGTTATTTTTTTCGAAACCAACTCGCAACAAGCTAAACAATTAATATCTTTGCACACTATGAAATTTTCAATCGATAAAAAAGACGAATTTTCTAAGGCAAGAGCTGGTGTTGTAGAAACCGATCATGGTAAAATCGAAACACCTATTTTTATGCCAGTTGGTACGGTTGGTACAGTAAAATCTGTTCACCAACGTGAATTAGAAGAAGATATTAAAGCCCAAATCATTCTTGGAAATACTTATCATTTGTATTTGCGTCCAGGAACTGATATTTTGCACAGAGCGGGCGGATTACATAAATTTATGAATTGGCAAAAACCAATCTTAACAGATTCTGGAGGATTCCAAGTGTATTCTTTAGCAACAAGTCGTAAAAAATCTGAAGAAGGTGTGCGTTTCAAATCGCATATCGATGGTTCTTACCATATGTTTACGCCAGAAAAATCAATGGAAATTCAACGTTATATCGGAGCTGATATTTTTATGGCTTTTGATGAATTAACAGGAATTCCAGCAAAATATCACGATGCAAAACGTGCTATGCACGTGACACATCGTTGGTTGGAGCGTTGTAGAACTTGGTTAAACAATAATCCTGAATATTACGATCACAAACAAACGCTTTTCCCAATTGTACAAGGAAATGATTTCAAAGATTTGCGTCAAGAATCAGCAAAATATATTGCGGATTTCGGTGCAGAAGGAAATGCTATTGGTGGATTATCTGTTGGTGAACCAGAACCTGTGATGTACGAAATGACGGATATCGTAACAGAAATTCTTCCACAAGACAAACCTCGTTATTTAATGGGAGTTGGAACACCTTGGAATATCATCGAATGTATTGCTTTAGGAGTTGATATGTTCGACTGTGTTATGCCAACTCGTAATGCGCGTAACGCCATGTTGTTCACGTGGAATGGTGTTATGAATATGAAAAATGCAAAATGGAAAGATTGTTTTGAACCATTAGACGAAAACGGGACTAGCTATGTGGATAGTTATTACACAAAAGCCTATGTTCGTCATTTGTTCAATGCCAACGAAGCTTTAGGAAAACAAATTGCATCTGTTCATAACCTTGCGTTTTATTTAGATTTGGTAAGAGTTGCAAGACAGCATATCTTAGCAGGAGATTTCGCTCAATGGAAAGAACAAATTGTTCCACAATTAAAACAACGTCTGTAGTTTGAAAATAATTGATAAATACATCATCCGAAACTTTATCGGAACCTTTATCTTCATGGTTTTGATTTTGTCTACTATCGCTGTTATTGTCGATCTTAGTCAAAAATTAGGACGTATTAATGATAGTGGTTCTACAGCTTTTTCGGCTTTAACCCAATTTTACCCTTATTGGTCTATTTGGATTATCAACACCTTTTTACCAATTGCCGTTTTTATCACTGTGATTTATTTTACATCACGACTTACGATGCAAACCGAAATTGTAGGTGTGCTTTCGGGTGGTATTAGTTTTTATCGATTTACACTTCCATATATTTGGGTTGCTATATTTTTAGCTGTTTCTGCTTTGGTAGTAGGAAATGTGGTTTTGCCTTGGGCAAATATCAAAAAAAATAAATACCAATACACCCATTTATTGAGTAATAACGACAAGGAAGAATATTATAAACGACAACGTATCGGTTCGCAAATTTCTCCTGATGAGTTTGTTTTTGTAGATAGTTATGACAGAACAGAAAAATTAGGAAGTTCTTTTATGTATCAAAAATTTGATTCGACTGAGTTGAAAAAACAAATCATCGCTTCAAGTTTTAATTGGAATGATAAAGATTCTACTTATGCATTAATGAGTGTTTACACACGCGAAATTAACAAGGATAAAACCGAAAAGTTAAATTACGAAGCCAATACAAATTTGAAGTTACCAGCTTCTCCTGATGAAATTTTACCAGAAGAATATGTTGCTGAAACAATGAATACCTTCGAATTAAATGAATTTATTCAGAAACAAAAAGCAAAAGGTTCTGCCAATGTAAATACATACGAAAATGAATTAAATAACCGTTTGAGCGTACCATTTTCAACTATTATTTTGACACTTTTAGCTTTATCGCTTTCATCTAAAAAACGTCGTGGAGGAATCGGAATCAATCTTGCAGTTGGTATTTCGTTAGCGTTTGTCTACATTTTCTTCTCGCAAACAACGTCTACGTTTTCCGAAAAAGGATATGTTTCGCCACTTGTCGCCTCATGGATACCAAACATCGTCTTCGGATTACTAACTTTGTTTTTATATTTCAGACGAGCACGTTCATAAAATATTTCAAAATCCAGTTTCGAAAAGAACTGGATTTTTTATTTCCTATTTGTTAATTCATTTTACCAATAACCTAGTAATTTCCACCAAGCCCCTCCTACTAACAAGAAGATTAACAAGTTCACTACACTCATCACAAAACCTGTTTTCCACCATTCACCGAGCGTTGTATAACCCGAACCAAAAATAATAGGTGCAGTTCCTGTTCCATAATGTGTTAACGACATCATGATTGAAGATGAAAAACCAAGTACTAATGCCCAAAGCATTGGAGGTGCTCCTAAAGCAATTCCAGCTGCAAAAAACGCTGCAAACATCGCAGTAATATGTGCTGTTGTACTTGCAAAGAAATAATGAGAATAAACATATACAAGTAGCAAAATAATAGAAGCAGTTATCCAATCAAATCCAAAACTCGCAATTCCATTCCCAACCGTTGAAGCCAACCAAGAAACTAAACCTAACTTCCCTAAAAACCCTGCCATCATCACCAAAGCAGCAAACCAAACAATTGTATCCCAGGCTCCCGTATTTTTCAAAATATCTTCCCATGTTAATACACCTGTTACAATCAAAATAGATAATCCAATAAAGGCTGCTGTAGTTGGCTGCACACTATATTCAGAACCAAATATCAAAGCAGGAATACCTGCCCACAGAAGTAATAAAATAGTAAACACACCCATTGTAATTTTCTCACTAAGAGAAATCGGACCTAATTCTTTCATTTTTTCTTTTGCGAAAACTGGTGCATCAGGTGTTTTCTTAATTTCAGGAGGGTATATTAAATATATAACTAAAGGCATAATGACTAATGCTACCAATGCAGGAACAATTGCCGCTACAGCCCACATCCCCCACGTTAATGTTTCTCCTGGGTGAGTTCCTTCATAAACTAAACTTACAATCAATGGATTGGGTGCTGTTGCAGTAATAAACATAGCAGATGTAATCGGATTAGTATTATAATTGACTAATGCCAAATAACGACCAATTTTTTCTGTTGAACCTCGCTCAGGCTTAGAACCAAAACTATTTGCAATGGAACGCATAATTGGATGAATAATTCCACCACCACGCGCTGTATTACTTGGTGTGATTGGAGCTAGTAATGTTTCCGCAAAAGATAGTGAATACGCTATTCCTAATGTTTTTTTACCAAAAAGGGATATAAAAAAATAACCAATCCGAGCTCCTAGTCCTGTTTTCTTTAAACTTATCGATATCATAACAGCAACCCCAATTAACCAAATCAAATCATTTGAAAAACCACTCAATGCATCAGCTAATGCATCTTTTGTACTTTCCGGATTTGTAACTCCTGTAATTGCAACTAAACTTATCGCAACAATGGATACACCTCCAATTGGTAAAGCCTTTCCTATAATTGCTGCAATTGTTCCTGCAAATAGTGCTAACAAATGCCACGCATTCGGACTTACACCTTCTGGTACTGGAATAAGAAACCATACAATGAGTGTAATTGCTATTGCAATAGAAGCGGGAAGAATTTTGATTGGGACTAATTTATTTTCCATATTCTCTACTTTTTCAATAAAACGGTTTGTGAGTTGATTATAAATTTAAGTATTCTTTTTCAATGATTAATAAACATTTACTAAATAATAAACACTAAAAAGAACTTCTTTTTAATAACCTTTATGAAAAATTTATATTTGCAATTATAATTCCAAATTACCTTCTCTTTTCTACTAAATCTATTCTTTTTGAATTCCACTTATTATTAAATGAAGGATTATAACCTTAAATTTTTAGTTACTTTTAATCAAGAAAAAAGTGATAAAAAATCAACAATTTATTCAATAACAACACTAATTAAAAAAATTATATATACAAAATGTCACAATTTCTATATCAGTGTATATCCAAAACAACATTTTTCTGTATCCGTCCTGTATCCACGCTATATCCATCCTGTATGTATTCTATATCCGTTCTGTATGGTTTGTTCGGTGTTCCTATATCCGTTATAGGTATTGAAGGAATCATTTGATTTATTATATACATCATTTTAATCAATTCACTAAAAATAAAATAATGAATGTTTCCTTCAAATAAAGGATTTTTTTATTCAACTGTAAATGAGTATATTTAGCATTTAAATATTAAACGACAACCTATTACTATGAAAAAAATAATCCCCTTTTTATTTTTACTCCTTTCGATTTCTATTTTTGCGCAAGAAACATTAAATACGATGTTTTACAATGTGTTCAAATTCCCGAATTCACTTCCTCAAAATCGCCAATTAATCTTAAGAGATGTTTTAGACGAATACAAACCTGATCTATTTATGATTTGCGAATTAGTATCAGAAAATGGTGCTGATTTAATCCTAAATACTTCCTTGCAAAATCAACCTGATCAATTTGCTCGTGCTGTTTTTATACCTGACGAAACTAAATTGGATGATCCATTACAAACCATGGTTTTTTATAATACGCGTAAATTGACATTAGTCAACCAAGAAAAAATACCAACTGTTTATCGCGACATCAATCAATATTCTTTTCAATTAAATATTACTTCAAACGATCCTATTCATTTAGAAGTTTTTGTTGCGCATCTAAAATCAAGTACAGGACCTGCAAATCGTCAAATGCGTTTGGAAATGGTGCAAGAAGTCACAAAATCCTTGAAAAAATTAACGCAACCTAATACATATGTTCTTTTTGCTGGAGATTTTAATTTTTATAATTCATCAGAACCAGCTTATCAAGAAATTATCAATCCGGCAAATGCTATTTTGATGATTGATCCATTAAATGCACTTGGAAATTGGCAAGACAATCCAGCTTTTAGTTATTTACATACACAAAGTACACGCGTTTCTAACATAGGTTTTGGAAGCGGAACTAATGCAGGGGCAAGTGGCGGTTTAGATGATCGTTTTGATTTTATTATGATGAGTGAAAATTTCAAAAACAGCTCACGTTTTTCTTTTATAAACGATAGTTATAAAGCGTATGGAAATAATGGAGATTGTTTGAATAAAGATGTTAAAGATCCTGATTGTACAGGCATTTACTCTCAAACTCTACGAACTAATTTGTACAATATGAGCGATCATTTACCTGTTGTGATGCAATTTAAAATTCATGAGAGTTTAAGTACAAAATCAATTGAATCAAAACCTTTTATCTGGTTAAAATCAGCAAATATTACGAATGATAAAATTATAATTGGTATTGATAAAACACAATTAAATACTCAAAATAATATACTTTTCATTTACAATTCAGTTGGACAAAGTGTACAATCGGTTCGTATTAATAATCAATCAAATATAACGATTAATTGTCAAGGATTAGCGGCTGGAATTTATTATATTAAAACAAAAGAATCAAACGAAATTTTAAAGTTTATAAAGAGATAATTCAATATTAATTTTATCGAAAACAAGATAATTTCATTCAAAACAATAGCTCAACTATTTACTTAATATTTTAGCTAAAATCAACCCTTTAAAAATTTCGTCAACTTACAGAAAATTCGTAATTTTGCATCCTAGTACAAATTCTAAAAGTAAGATGATAAACATTTCTCTTCCAGATGGAAGTGTAAGACAGTATGAGAGTGGCGTAACTCCTATGGACGTGGCGCTAAGCATTAGTGAAGGTTTAGCACGTAATGTAATTTCGGCTATAGTAAACGATCAACAAGTTGAAACAACAACCCCAATCACCACAGATGCAACGATCAAATTGTTAACCTGGAATGATGAAATGGGTAAAAAAGCTTTTTGGCATTCATCTGCTCACTTATTAGCGCAAGCTATTTTAGAGTTTTATCCAAATGCTAAATTAACTATTGGACCTGCTATTGACAAAGGTTTCTATTACGATGTTGATTTTGGTGAGGATAAATTTACAGAAGCTGATTTTGCGAAAGTAGAAAAAGCAATGTTAGAGAATGCAAAGAAAAAAGCTGAATTCAAATTATATTCAGTTTCAAAAGCAGAAGCATTAGAGACATACAAAGACAATGAATACAAAACAGAATTAATCTCTAATCTACAAGATGGAGATATTACATTCTGTACACACGATAATTTTACAGATTTATGTCGTGGTGGACACATTCCAAACACTGGAATTGTGAAAGCTGCAAAAATCTTGAATGTTGCGGGAGCCTATTGGCGTGGAGATGAGAAAAACAAGATGTTGACTCGTGTTTATGGTATTACATTCCCAAAACAAAAAGATTTAACAGAATATCTTGAGTTATTAGAAGAAGCAAAAAAACGTGATCACCGTAAATTAGGGAAAGAATTAGGTTTATTTGCTTTCTCTGAAAAAGTTGGTGCAGGTTTACCTCTTTGGTTACCAAAAGGAGCTGCTTTGAGAAGAAAATTAGAAAACTTCTTATTGAAAGAGCAACAAAAAATGGGTTACGAAATGGTAATTTCTCCACACATTGGTCAAAAAGAATTGTATGTAACTTCTGGTCACTATGCAAAATATGGTGCAGATAGTTTTCAGCCAATTAAAACGCCAAACGAAGGAGAAGAATTCTTGTTAAAACCAATGAACTGTCCACATCACTGTGAGATTTACAAAACATCTCAATGGTCGTACCGCGATTTACCAAAACGTTATGCAGAGTTTGGTACAGTTTATCGTTACGAACAATCAGGAGAATTACACGGTTTAACGCGTGTTCGTGGATTTACTCAAGATGATGCTCACTTATTCTGTACACCAGATCAATTATTAGAAGAATTCAAAAAAGTAATTGATTTAGTATTATATGTATTTACAAATCTTGGATTTGATAATTATTCGGCTCAAATCTCATTAAGAGATCCAGAGAATAAAGAAAAATACATCGGATCTGATGAAAACTGGGAAAAAGCTGAACAAGCAATTATCACAGCATCAGCAGAAAAAGGTTTACCAACAGTTGTAGAATATGGCGAAGCTGCATTCTATGGACCTAAGTTAGACTTTATGGTGAAAGATGCATTAGGACGTCAATGGCAATTAGGAACAATCCAAGTGGATTATAATTTACCAGAACGTTTTGATTTAACTTACACTGGAGCAGACAACGAAAAACACAGACCAGTAATGATTCACCGCGCGCCATTTGGCTCTATGGAACGTTTCATTGCCATTTTGTTAGAAAATACAGCAGGTAATTTACCACTTTGGTTAACACCAGATTTATTCACAATTTTACCAATTAGTGAAAAATATGTGGAATATGGAGAAAAAGTATTAAATTTGCTGGCCGAAGAAGAAATTAACGGACTGATTGACAGTAGAAACGAGAAAACTGGTAAAAAAATCCGTGATGCCGAAATCGGTAAAATTCCTTTCATGTTAATCATCGGTGAAAAAGAAGCAGAAAACGGTACAGTTTCTGTAAGAAGACACGGAGAAGGTGATTTAGGAGAGATGACGATTCAAGCGTTTATCGACTTCATGAAAGAACAAATCAAATTAAAATAATTTAAAACAGAATAACTATCGCAATTAGAAGAAAAGGCGGCAGAGGTCCAGCCAGAGTAATTAAGGAAGATCAACACAAGATCAATGATAAGATTGACGCGAAAGAAGTACGCGTTGTTGGAGAAGGTATAGAACCTGGTGTATATCCAATAGCTAAAGCTTTAGAACTTGCAGAAGAACAAGGTTTAGATTTGGTAATGATCAGTGAAAAAGCCATTCCACCTGTTTGTCGTGTCGTAGAGTACAAAAAATTCTTATACGAACAAAAGAAAAAAGAAAAAGAGCTTAAAGCTAAACAGCAGAAAGTTGTCGTAAAAGAAATTCGTTTCGGTCCTCAAACAGATGATCATGATTACGAATTCAAAAGACGTCACGCAAGATCTTTCTTAGAAGAAGGTTCGAAATTGAAAGCGTATGTTTTCTTCAAAGGACGTTCTATTATCTTTAAAGATCAAGGAGAAATCTTATTGTTACGTTTAGCTCAAGAATTGGAAGATGTTGGAAAAGTAGAACAAATGCCAAAACTTGAAGGTAAAAGAATGATTATGATGATGGGACCTAAGAAATAATTAGGTTCTTATCATCTTACAAAAAATAAAAAACGTTTTAATTTTAAATATTTGTAATCATGCCAAAATTAAAAACAAAATCTGGAGCGAAAAAACGTTTCAAATTAACAGGAACAGGTAAAATTAAAAGAAAACACGCTTTTAAAAGCCACATCCTAACAAAAAAAGAGACTAAACAAAAGAGAAATTTAACTCAAACTGGTTTAGTTGATCAAGCTGATGTTCATTCAGTAAAACAACAATTAAGATTAAAATAAGAACGTGTTCTTATTTGGTTTATTAATTCATTATTAACCCTGTCGATGGGCCTTAAAGCAGAGCAATCTCGCCCACTACAAAAAAATTAAAAATTATGCCAAGATCAGTAAACGCAGTTGCGTCAAGAGCTAGAAGAAAAAGAGTTTTAAAACTTGCAAAAGGATATTACGGAAGAAGAAAAAACGTTTGGACTGTTGCTAAAAATGCAGTAGAAAAAGGTTTAGTATACGCTTACCGCGATAGACGTCAAAAGAAAAGAAATTTCCGTGCGTTATGGATTCAAAGAATTAACGCTGGAGCAAGATTACACGGATTGTCTTACTCTAAATTTATGGGAGCTATCCACAAAGCTGGAATTGAATTAAATCGTAAAGTTTTAGCTGACTTAGCGATGAACAATCCAGAAGCTTTCAAAGCAATCGTAGAAAAAGTAAAATAATTTTTTTAAACAATATTAAAACGTTTTAAAACTTGGCTATTTAGTCAAGTTTTTTTTTTGCTTAAATTTGAATGAATGTCATTCTAGACTTATTTGGAATCTCATCATAAATGTTATTTAAAAACCCAACTCAAATGAATCAACAAAAAGATTTATTTCTAAGAATTTGGCCATTTTTTGTCGTTTTTTTTATCTACAATTTTGCTGCAATTGCTATGACGCAATATTATGGTCGCGACGAATTACATCTGCATTTCAATCAATACAGCAATCATTATCTCGATAAACTCTTTGTTTTTTATACCGATTTTGGAACCTATTATTTATTTTTTATACTTCTTGGTTATCTATTTTGGAAAACAACTCGAAGATATTTTTATTATTTATTAGTTTCTGGAGCAGTTGCAACAACAATTAGTGTATTCTTTAAGAATGTCTATTTCGAACAAGTTTTACGTCCTGGATATTATTTTACACAGAAAAAAATAGACATTATTCTAGTCAAAGATTATGCGATACAAATGGCTTCAACTTTTCCATCAGGACATTCATTAACAGCGGCAATAATTTCGATGACTTTATGTTTATTAACCAAAAACAGATGGTTACAATTATTTTTTGCACTTCATTTTCCAAGTATCGCAATTAGTAGAATCTACTTATCACGCCATTTTGCGATTGATACCGTTGGTGGTTCGTTTATTGGTTTTTTTATATTTATCTTTATGTATTACATCATCAACCAATCTAATAAACCAAAATTAGATCAAAAATTTATCAACAATGAAAATTCAAAATAAACTTAAAATATCATTAATACAATACGATGTAATCTGGGAAGATACAAAAGCTAATCATTCCTATTTAGACGAATTATTAGCCAATCACCAAACTGATATTATATTGTTACCAGAAATGTTTGCTTCGGGATTCTCGATGAATATAGAAAAAATTGGTCAAAAACCTTTTGGAGAAACCTTCGAATGGATGCAACATAAAGCCAAAGAATTGAATTCTGCAATTGCTGGAAGCATATCTACGCATGAAAATGATAAATACTATAACCGATTTTATTTCATCTGTCCAAGCGGCTCTATTTACATTTACGATAAGAAACATTTGTTCAGTTACGGAAAAGAAGCTGGAGTATATTCAGCAGGAGATAAAATTGTAACGATAGATTATAAAGGATGGCAAATTCGTCCTATTGTTTGCTACGATTTACGATTTCCAGTTTGGATTCGCAATACTGAGGAAAATCCCTACGATTTGATACTTTGTAACGCTAGTTGGCCAAAAGCACGTCGAGAAGCTTGGATTTCACTCCTAAAAGCTCGAGCAATCGAAAATATGGCTTTTATTGCTGGTGTAAATAGAATTGGCGTAGATGGCTATAATCTCGAGTATCAAGGCGATTCGCATTTATTTGATACATTGGGACAAGATTTGAAAACGATTAACAATCATCCTGAAATTTTACAATTTGAAATTGATAAAGAAGAACAAGATAAAACTCGAAAG